>JAOPWF010000294.1 GCA_025965815.1 Mycobacterium sp. | reverse complement strand
AAGCCCTTTTCCGCGAGATGCAGCGCGGCGTGGTTACCTAATCCGGATTTCGCCCGAACCAGGTGGTGAGCGCGTCGGGGAGTCCCAGGTCGGTTAGGTCTCCCGCCCAGGCAACATATCCGTCGGGTCGGATCAACACAGCAGTGGCAGCTGTGACCACGCCAAGTACCGGAAGCTCCCACATGCCAACATATTTGGCGTCGATCAACTGAACCCGATCCTGCCATGGAGTGATATCGAAGACGCCGGGCTCACCGAGGTTGAGCAGCACTGGCCGGGCATCATGGAGGAGGGTGAAGACCCGCAGCGGGCCGTTGGCGGTGACCAGGTCGAGATCGGGCATGCGGCGCCCGAGCAGCGGGTGCCCCTCACCGAGGTCGTAATCGATGTCCAGACCAGTCATCATCGCCGCGAATCGAGTGCGAGGCTCGTCCATGCTGAGGAGCTCGGAGATGATGTCGCTCAAGGCCTTGAGGCGGTCGTCTGGGCGGAGAAGCGCGGTTTGCGCCATCGTGTTGCGCAGCACGCGGGCAGCGACCGGATGGCGCTCGGCATGGTAGGTATCAAGAAGGCTTTCCGGCGATGTCTGGTTGACGACCTGGGCCAGCTTCCATCCCAGATTCACGGCATCCTGAACACCGATGCCGAGGCCCTGTCCACCCACCGGGGGATGCACGTGTGCGGCGTCGCCGGCCAGCAGGACCCGTCGGTCTCGGTAGGCCGCGGCCTGCCGAGCTATATCGGTGAACCTGGAGATCGAGGTGGGACTGTGGATCCCGTAATCGGTCCCGTATACGGCGATGAGCGCCTCGCTGAGATTGCGCAGGGTGGGCTCGGTCGTGGGTCCGACGTGCTCTTCGGTGACCATGACCCGTATAGGCCCCCCATCCTCTAACTTGCCGAGGCCATGGACACCCAGAGCGTCGTGGCGGACGCCCCATTCCGGCTCCTCGGCCATCTCGACCTCGGCGATCAGGCTGCTCATTGTCGGTTCCCATCCGGGGAAGTCGATGCCAGCCGCCTTACGGATCAGACTGCCTCCTCCGTCGCATCCGACGAGATATCCCGCCCGCAGCGACGTGCCGTCGGACAGCTGGACGTCGACGCCGGTGTCGTCCTGCGCGATACCCGTCACCTCGCGTCCGCGATAGATCGGTACCGCCAGCTCCCCGACCCAGTCGGCCAAGAGGCGCTCGATGTGCTTCTGCGGCAGCGCGAGCCCGTAGGGGTGCCGGGTGGGAAAGTCACTGATGTCAAAACGAACTCCGGCAAACCCCGTGACTTGCGCTGTGTACCCCTGCGAAAGGAACCGATCAGCGATTCCACGCTGGTCGAGAACCTCGATGGTGCGTGAATGAAAACCGAGTGCGCGCGCGCCGATGAGATCCTGGCTGGCGCGCCGCTCGACAATGGCGACGTCGACCCCCGCCAACGCCAACTCACCTCCCAACATCAGCCCTGTCGGGCCTCCTCCAGCGACCACCACCGCATGTTCGGCCATCGGTTTGACGTCCCCCATTTCGCCCCTCTCATATCCGCAGGTTCTGTCTTCGGCCAGCGATTCTGCGGCACGACCCGGGTCTGGCCGCAAGCCCCCCGGTGCGGTATATGTTGAAAGTGGAAGGGGTACGACCCTTTCCCTCGTCGGATATCCCTGCTCGGCCAGGAGATTGCGCAGCCGGCTGAGCACTCAGATGAGGAAGTCTCCGGACTCACCGGGGCGGTTCAGCATCTGAATGGGGCTTTCGCGAGTTCACGGTGGGCGATTGTGCGGTATTCGGGGCTGGTCTCGAATGCGCGCTGATTCGTGAGTGGATCCGCCCAGTGATCGCCGAGGAGGAGCCTCATTTGATGCTCGAGGGCTGGGTACTCAGCCAGCTTGCCTAGTGGCGGGCATGGTCTAGTGCTGTGCTCAGAGCCTGAAGGTGTGTGCTTTCGAAGTGCACTGCACCCAGGTCATTCTCGCTCATGGAGTCTCCTTCCCGCTGCGCGTCGGGGCCGGCTGGTGTTGCACGACCAAAGCCTCTCCGACTGGACCGACAAACTTCGACGACACAAGCACGGACGCCGAGAAACACGCGTAAATGGCAACTCTCAAAACCTCGCCACGGCCGTCTCGGGTAGGGCGTGTGGCGAGTGCCTGCGTCGCGCAGCGCGGACCTACTGGTGGCGCAGCCCTGCGATTGCGAGCTGCACCATGCGACGCTCGCCGCGGCCTTCGTTGCCTCCGGTGTCGACGGGCCCGTCTACGCCCAGCTGCTCGAGGCCGCTGCCAGGGTCTCCTCGTTACGCCGCCGGTGGGCCACTCGGCGAGCGCCCTTGTCTCGGAGGGCCGCCCGATCGCCGGCGCTATGCGCGCGCGATTAGGCCGGCGAGTGTGGTCTGAAGGATCTCGCCGTACATTTCGGCGAAGTCCACCCGGGAGCCCGCGAGCCGGGAGTCGGCGGTGGACTCGACGACGGTCGGCGTCGGGTTGCTGAACGGCCACAGGCCCACCAGTGAGACGACGGCGTACCGCGTCAGCGTCAGCGCATCGTCCGCGCCGAGGGCCGGTACCCGGTGTCTGATCAGGCTCGCCAGCGTAGTGCGGTGTTCCAGGTCGACGAGTTTGTAGGAGCGTACGGTGCTGGCGGAGACGTTCCGCTCCAGGACGCCTGGCAACAGACTCCACAGTTGACACAGAACCGGCCGAGCGGCGAGGGAGTCGGCCCACGCCTGCATCACCAGGTCGGGCTCGCAGGGCGGGGCCGGCCACTCACTCGCCAGGGCCTCGAGCCAGGACAGCCGCAGCCGGTTGAGGACCTCCAGGAAGACGCCCTCGCGACTCTCGAAATAGCGCACCACATGCGTCTTGGACACACCCAGTCGGCGCCCGAGTTCCCGGAGGCTGATCTCCTCCGCCGGCATCTCGGCCAGCAGCGCCTCCGCGGCGTCCAGGATCTCCTGCCGGCGCAATTCTCGCTGCTCGGGCCGCCTAGCACGCTGGAAGGCCGGCACCTCCACGTCGTTCATCCAACCTCCTAATGCGCGCCGGAGCAATGGCAGCAACAGAGTAGCGGTCCATCGGACACTTGTTAGGTGTCCGCCGGACCGCTACAGTCGAGTTGTAACGGTCCATCGGACACTACCGAATGAGAGCTGTCTCGTGATCAATTGCGACAAGCTGCAGGCGGCACTTGCGGAGGAGTTCGCAGTTCTGGTCACCTCCGACAACGGGACCCGCTGGCCCCGCCAGCCGGCTGTTCCAGAGCAAACGACGCACATCCGTGCGCCTCCGGCTGGCCGCCGCCACTCCAGCTCACAGTCGATGACTGCAATCGGCCAGCAGGATCTGGGCGTTATGCCAGCGGGAAGGGCTTGTAGAAATGTTCATCATTATCGCGACGAACAGGGTGCGGCCGGGTCTGCTTGCCGCTGAACGCCGGCGGGTTCCCGGCTGGGTGGAGTTCATTGAGCGACATGAGCCGCGCCTGATCGCGTTCCACGAATTCCTCAGCCGGGACGGCACCGAGGTGGAGTACGTCCAAATTCACCCCGACACCGCATCTTTCGAACATCACCTCCAGGTGCTGGCCCTGGCAGATGAGTCATACCGGGTGACGCTAGAGGCCACCACCATCCGCATCTATGGCAGTCCCACCGACCACATTCTGACGACCTTGCGTCAATCGGTAGGCCCGCACGTCCCGATCACCGTCATGCCGACTCATCTCGGCGGATTCACCAGGTAGTCATCAACACGGCCTTACAGCTGACAGATTCCAGCGTCGATTGAGGCTGACTCTGCGCAGACGCGCGTTGCCCGAGGCGCACCTAGCGACAAGCCAAACCGGAGTCCAAAGTTATTGCAGCCCTGTGATGCTAACGCATTCGGCGAGTTAGACCGGTAGCTCGCCCTGTTGGCTCGCACCGGTCATAGGTCGCAGCAACGATTAGGTAGGGCGGGCCGCGCGATGGACAATGAATCGTCTAGTCATGTGCTGTCCCGGTGCGCTCTGAGTTTTCCCTTCGACGCAACGCGGCGGCACGCATAGGCCTTGAGTTCCGCCGAGAGCGCATCGGCCACCAACAACTGCGAAAGCAGGTCCGGTTCGGACATTCGGGCCCGGAAGGCGACGCCTTCGTCACGTCGTGATCGGGGCGGTAATCAATTGAGATCGCGTCACCGGCGCGCACCGCTCCAGCGAGATAACCCGCAAATGCGCACCGGGTTTCGCCGCCTCGGTGAAGGTCTTGATCCACTGGTCCAGTTCCAGGAACGCTGAAAAGGTCCGGCATGGAGTGCGGGTGTGTCCCAGCCACGGTGTAAATGACGACGGACGTAGGTTCCTTCAAGAGCTACCAACTCAGCGAAGGAAGGACTACGCCCGTGTCAGCACGAGTATCGCCCACGGACCGGATCCGTGGCGAGATCGACGCGTTCGACGGGTCGCGTGACCTATCGGAGGTCGTCGAGGACGTCGCCCGCTTGGGTGCCCGGTTGATCATCCAGGCCGCGGCGGAAGGCTGCCGGCCCGTTTTGCACGGAAGTCACCCTACCGCTCAAGCCACGGCGCTGTTCTTGTCACTCGAAACACCGCCGACGTCGCGGACCTCGGGATCACTTTGCTCACCCGATGAGCTGACATATGCCGAAGGCGGGCGACATCGGCCCTGCCAGTGGAAACCCCGGCTTTCTTACGCGCTCTCACGTCATCGAGCTTCCCGGGGGTCATTCACCGTTCCTTTCACAACCGTCAGCTCTAGCCGATGTCTTGCTCGGTTAGCCGACACGGATTTAGCACAGAACCTGGCGCCGCGGACACCGCATTACCGATGCAGTTTGGCTGCCGCCCGGAAGACTGCGATCGTTGGGTCGCCGACGGGCCGTCACCCTCGACAACCGGCTCGCGGGAAGATCAGGGGATTGGGTGTGATCCCCGCTAGCGCCGGGCCGGCATGCTCGTCACGAGCGTTCGTTCCTTGCGTGTCGGTGACGGCGGACCGCCGACGGTCGCGACCGGCTTGTCGTCAGTGGTGCTGGTGACGTTGGCCAACGTGGTGAAACATTTCGATCTACACCTCGGCGTTTCTCTTCATGGGACAAGCCGACACCGCGGTGATGATTGCGGTGTTCGCGGTCGGCACAGCGCTGTGGTGCCTGGCCGGCATGCTGCTCATCAGTCAGAACCAGCTCGTCGGACTCTTGCGGCGGTTCAGCCGATGGATCCTGCTCCCGGTATTTATTGCGCTCGGCCTCTACATCCACGAGCGCTGCGGGCTCATCACGATGATCGGCTAGTGTCCTGCGCCGTTAATTCGTTTCATTAGTCGTCCGAGGGATTCGAGGATGTCCTCGGCGGTTTTGGTCCAGACGAACGGTTTGGGGTTGTCGTTCCAGTTCTTGACCCAGTCGCGGATGTCGGCTTCGAGGGCATGGACGCTGCGGTGGTCGCCGCGGCGGATGAGTTGCTCGGTGAGGTGGCCGAACCAGCGTTCGACCTGGTTGATCCAGCTGGAATAGGTTGGGGTGTAGTGGATGTGGAAGCGGGGGTGTTTGTCCAGCCACGTCCCCACGGTGGGGGTCTTGTGGGTGCCATAGTTGTCGCAGATCAGGTGCACGTCGAGGTGATCGGGTATCTGCTGGTCGATCTTGATGAGGAACTTGCGGAACTCGATCGCGCGGTGCCGGCGGTGCAGGGAGGAGATGACCGTGCCGTCGGCGGTGTCGAACGCCGCGAACAGCGTGGTGGTGCCGTGCCGGACGTAGTCGTGGGTGCGTTTCTCAGGCATGCCGGGCATCATCGGAAACGCCGGCTGGCTGCGGGCGAGGGCCTGGATTTGGGACTTCTCGTCCACGCACAGCACGACCGCCGCCTCGGGCGGGTTCAGGTACAGCCCGGCGATGTCGTAGACCTTCTCCACGAACAACGGATCGTTGGACAGCTTGAAGTTCTCAGCCAGGTGTGGTTTGAGGTCGAAGGCACGCCAGATCCGCCCGATCGTGGATCTGCTCAACCCCGACCGTTGGGCCATCGATGCGCGCGACCAGTGCGTTGCGTTCCTCGGCGTCGATTCCAGCGTGGTGACCACCACGTCCTCCACCTGGTCGGCGGTGACCGACGCCGGCCGGCCCGGACGTGGGTCATCAAGCAGTCCGTCCAGGCGTGACTCGACGAACCGGCGCCGCCACTTACCGACCGTGGGCTGTGAAACCCGTTCCCGCGCAGCAACTTCCTTGTTCGACAAGCCGTGAGCACAGCCCAGTACGATCCGCGAGCGCAGAGCTAGCGCCTGCGACGACTTACCCCGCCGCGCCCACCGCGACAAAGTGTCGCGCTCCTCGTCGGTCAACACCAACTCCGCCGTCGGGCGGCCTCGTGAAGCCATAGCCAGATGATTCCGCACACCACCTCGACACGCCCGAATCCGCGCCGGCACTAAAGATAACAATTATGAAACGAATTAATGGCGCGGAACACTAGGGCCAGACGGGCTTCACACCACCTAGCTGCGCGGTGTGCGCGTCGGCGGCCGTGACCAGGCCCTGCGCCCGCTTGGTGATCTCGGTGTCGGTCAACGCGTGCCCGATCTGCAACGACACCACCATCGCCTGACGCCGATGGTGGTCGTAGACCGGCGCCGAGAT
>JAOPWF010000369.1 GCA_025965815.1 Mycobacterium sp. | reverse complement strand
CAGGCGCTGACGGCTCCGCTCCCGGGCCGCGGAGGATTCCGCGGCACCGGGAGCGGAGAACAGTGCTTACAGCGGTATCCAGGTGCCGAAGAACCAGAAGCCCCAACCGCCCTGTTCAGGCTCGAAGACCGGCTCAGCCCGCTGTCCGAAGTAGTTGAACGGCTGATGGTCGAATCTCGCCTGGTTGATGTCGCGGGGCGGGCCGTCCCACTGCCGGTTCCAGCCCCCGGGAGGTGGCGGTCCGTTCCAGCCTCCGGGTGGGGGCGGTCCGTTGTATCCGGCAGGCGGCCTGCCTGGGGGTGGTCCGTCATTCCACCCGGGAGCTCCGGGCGGCGGCGGCCCCTGTCGGGGTGGCCCACCCGGTCCGCCCTGCTGCGGGGGTCCACCCGGTCCGCCGGGGCACTGTTGTGACTGTGGGCTACAGGGGGGCGGACCGCCGGGTTGGGCATTCGCCAATCCCACTCCGACGGTTAAAGCTGACGCACCGATGCCTACAGCAATCACCGAAGCACCGGTCACACGCTTCATTTGCATTCGTTATGTCCTTTCGGGCACGCACTTTTGTGGTCAAACCGCCACCGCTCAGGACGCTAAGCAGCAAATCTTCGGGTGCCCTGCCGCAAGCCTGTGAGAGCGCTGGCAAAATTACCCGGTCCACGGAAGTCGCCTGGCGCGGGTCCCTCCTCGCCCGCAGAAGTCCTGTGGCTGCGGTGGGCCGCCGGGGCCCCGGTCAGGGCCGCCGCCGGGGCACTGGCAGAACTGCGGGTCACACGGGGGCCGGCCACCGAGGTCGGCGATTGCTGTTGCCGAGCCGGCCGCGAGCGCCGCCACGCCGATGCCGACGGTGACCACCGATGCCTGGGCAAGACGGTTTAACGGCTTTTCTGCTGGCCTTCCGGGTCTGATCGAGCTCTCAACCCCGACGCGTTGACGCTAGGCAGCCAAACTGCGGGCTCAGCTCCTCGGCTGCCGGCCGCCTGGCAGATGACGGTTCCGTCACCCCGCCGACACGCGCGACACGCCGCTACCAGGCAAAATTTCTCTTCGCGAGGTGCTCAGGGGCCCTCCGGGCGGGGCCGCCGGCGCTTCGCGGACCGTGACGCCGCGGAATGAGCCGGTCAAAACCCTTGATATGCAGGTAAATCCGGTCCTGCGCGGGCCCGGTCGGGGCTGTCAGGAGTGTCTTTCGTGCGCCGGACGATGTGGCGCGCCCGGCCAGCACGCTGGGCTTTTAACGTCACAACCAGGGGGTGGGGTTAGCTTTCGTCAGGCGGCGTGGGTACGGTCGTCGTCGCTGGCTGGAACACAACCAGCCGAGAGAAAAACAACATCGATGGTTCAGAGATGGCGATGAGACGGAGGAACCCGTGGCCCTTCCCCAGTTGACCGACGAGCAGCGCGCGGCAGCGTTGGAGAAGGCTGCTGCCGCACGTCGAGCACGAGCCGAACTCAAAGATCGGCTCAAGCGCGGCGGCACCAACCTCAAGCAGGTGCTCAAGGACGCCGAGACCGACGAGGTCTTGGGCAAGATGAAGGTTTCGGCGCTTCTGGAGGCGTTGCCGAAGGTCGGCAAGGTCAAAGCGCAGGAAATCATGACCGAACTCGAGATCGCCCCGACGCGCCGACTGCGCGGCCTCGGCGATCGCCAGCGCAAGGCACTGCTGGAAAAGTTCGACTTCTCCTAGGAAGTCAGTGAGCGCCGGCGGGGGACCGGACCGCAACAAGCCTCTCGGGCGGCACGCCCGGGTCGTGGTGCTGTCCGGTCCCTCTGCTGTCGGCAAGTCCACTGTCGTCCGCTGCCTACGTGAGCGGGTCCCTGACCTGTACTTCTCCGTGTCGGCGACGACCAGAGAACCCCGGCCCGGCGAGGTGGACGGTGTCGACTACCACTTCGTCAGCCTCGCCCGGTTTCAGCAGTTGATCGACGAGGCAGCCCTGCTGGAGTGGGCCGATATCCACGGCGGGCTGCACCGGTCGGGAACACCGGCGCAGCCGGTGCGCGACGCCAGCCGCGCCGGTCGGCCGGTACTGATCGAGGTCGATTTGGCGGGTGCGCGGGCGGTCAAACAGGCGCTGCCGGACGCCCTGACGGTCTTCCTGGCGCCCCCGAATTGGGAGGCGCTGGAAACTCGCCTGGCCGGTCGCGGCACCGAGACACCTGAAGTGATGGCCCGCAGACTCGCCACCGCGCGGGCCGAGCTGGCGGCCCAGGACGACTTCGATGTGGTCGTCGTCAACAGCCAGTTGGAGTCTGCCTGCGCTAAATTGCTATCCTTGCTGGTGGGAAACAAGCCGGACCCGGCGTAATTGACCCGAAACTCAGATTTTTAACCCTCAGGAGAATGTCTTAGTGACCACCCCCCAAGACGGGCCGCTCACCGCTGTCCCCGCACCGCCCCTCGATGCATCAGAGGCCGCCAGCGCCTACGACACGCCGCTGGGCATTACGAATCCGCCCATCGACGAGTTGCTGGACCGCGCGTCGAGCAAGTACGCGCTGGTGATCTATGCGGCCAAGCGCGCGCGGCAGATCAACGACTACTACAACCAGCTCGGCGACGGCATCCTCGAATACGTCGGCCCGCTGGTGGAGCCGGGCCTGCAGGAAAAGCCGCTGTCCATCGCGCTGCGCGAGATTCACGGCGACCTGCTCGAGCACACCGAGGGCGAGTAGCACAGGGTTTCGCCGTGGACCGCAAGCGGATCATCGTCGGTGTAGCCGGAGGTATTGCCGCATACAAGGCATGCACGGTCGTCCGTCAATTGACGGAAGCCGGCCACGCGGTCCGCGTCGTACCCACCGAATCCGCTCTGCGCTTCGTCGGCGCCGCCACCTTCGAAGCGCTTTCCGGTGAGCCGGTGCACACCGGGGTCTTCGACGACGTTCCAGAAGTGCCGCATGTGCGGATCGGCCAGGAAGCCGATCTCGTCGTCGTCGCACCCGCCACCGCCGACCTGCTGGCCCGCGCCGCATCCGGGCGTGCCGACGACCTGTTGACCGCCACCCTGCTGACGGCCCGGTGTCCGGTGCTGTTCGCGCCGGCGATGCACACCGAGATGTGGTTGCACCCCGCGACCGTCGAGAACGTGGCCATCCTGCGCTCCCGCGGCGCCGTCGTCCTGGAACCGGCCTCCGGGCGCCTCACCGGCGCCGACAGCGGTCCCGGTCGACTGCCCGAGGCCGAGGAAATCACCACCTTCGCTGAGCTGCTGCTGGCCCGCAACGACGCGCTGCCCTACGACCTGGCCGGATACAAGGTGCTTGTCACCGCCGGCGGCACCCGTGAGCCCATCGACCCGGTGCGCTTCATCGGAAACCGCAGCTCGGGCAAGCAGGGCTATGCGGTGGCACGGGTCGCCGCCCAGCGCGGCGCAGACGTCACGCTGATCGCGGGAAACACCGCAGGCCTCATCGACCCGGCCGGCGTCGAGGTGGTGCACATCGGCTCCGCCCAGCAGCTGGGCGACGCGGTATCCAAACACGCTCCCGACGCCGACGTGCTGGTGATGTCCGCCGCGGTTGCCGACTTCCGGCCCGCGCAGTTGGCCACCACCAAGATTAAAAAGTCCGTCGACCCGCAGGCGACGCCGCCAATCATCGAACTGGCCCGCACCGACGATGTGCTGGCCGGTGCGGTACGTGCGCGCACCGACGGCCAACTGCCGAACATGCGCGCCATCGTCGGGTTCGCCGCGGAGACCGGCGACGCCAGCGGCGATGTGCTGTTCCACGCCCGGGCGAAGTTGCGCCGCAAGGGCTGTGACCTGCTGGTGGTCAACGCCGTTGGGGACGGCCGCGCCTTCGAGGTCGACAACAACGCCGGCTGGCTGCTTGCCGCCGATGGAACCGAGGTCGCCCTCGAACTCGGCTCGAAGACATTGATGGCCAGTCGTATCGTGGACGCCATCGTGACGTTCCTGCATGCCGGATCGCAGGACGCCCCCAGGGACGGGCGATAACCACCGACTGGCTCACATCAGCTTGCGCGGAAGCCTTCCGTCCAGGCAGGCTGCCCGGTTGGGTCTGACCGGGTGACCGATATACTTCGTATAACTAAATGTTTCGACAGGGTTTTTGACAGGGCTACTGAGCCGGAAGGATGTGACCGTGAGCAAAGGTCGGCTGTTTACCAGTGAGTCGGTGACCGAGGGCCACCCCGACAAGATCTGTGACGCCATCAGCGACTCCGTGCTCGACGCGCTCCTGGAGCAGGATCCGCGCTCGCGAGTTGCGGTGGAGACGCTGGTCACCACCGGTCAGGTGCACGTCGCGGGTGAGGTCACCACATCGGCGTATGTCGACATCCCGAAGATCGTCCGCGAGCGGGTGCTGGAGATCGGTTACGACTCGTCCGCCAAGGGCTTCGACGGCAACTCGTGCGGTGTCAACATCGCCATCGGCGCGCAGTCACCGGATATCGCCCAGGGCGTCGACACCGCGCACGAGGCACGGGTGGAGGGCGCCGCCGACCCGCTGGACGCCCAGGGCGCCGGCGACCAGGGCCTGATGTTCGGTTACGCCATCAACGACACCCCCGAGCTGATGCCGCTGCCGATCGCGCTGGCCCACCGGCTGGCCCGTCGCCTCACCGAGGTACGCAAGAACGGTGTGCTGCCGTACCTGCGCCCGGACGGCAAGACGCAGGTGACCATCGCCTACGAGGGCACCAAGCCGGTGGCGCTGGACACCGTGGTCATCTCGACCCAGCACGCCGCGGACATCGACCTGGAGAACATGCTCACCCCGGACATCCGGGAGAAGGTTCTCAACACCGTCCTGGACGATCTGGCGCACGACACGCTGGACACGTCCGAGGTCAGGCTGCTGGTCAACCCGACCGGCAAGTTCGTCCTCGGCGGCCCGATGGGCGACGCCGGCCTGACCGGCCGCAAGATCATCGTCGACACATACGGCGGCTGGGCCCGCCATGGCGGCGGCGCGTTCTCCGGCAAGGATCCGTCCAAGGTGGACCGCTCGGCGGCGTACGCGATGCGCTGGGTGGCTAAGAACGTCGTCGCAGCGGGGCTGGCGGAGCGCGTCGAGGTCCAGGTGGCCTACGCGATCGGCAAGGCGGCCCCGGTGGGACTGTTCGTCGAGACCTTCGGCACCGAGACTGTCGACCCAGCGCACATCGAGAAGGCCATCGGCGAGGTGTTCGACCTGCGGCCCGGCGCGATCATCCGCGACCTGGACCTGCTGCGCCCGATCTACGCGCAGACCGCGGCGTACGGGCACTTCGGCCGGACCGACATCGATCTGCCGTGGGAGCAGCTCAACAAGGTCGACGACCTGAAGTCACTCGTCTAGCTAGGTCCAGCGAGAAGCGGTAGTCGCCGAGGTCGAATCGCCGGCTGTGCCAGTACGCCTCCAGCGTGCTGGCCGGCCGCAGCGCGACATCGCCGTGGCCGTCGAAGTAGTAGCTGTTAGCCTGCGCGCAGCTGTCCTGCCAGAACATCTGCCGGTGACGGCGGCTCAGGGGCGTAGGTGCGGGACCAGTCCGGCCGCTGTTCGAACGAGAACTGGTAGCTGAACGACGGAATGTCCACCGCGACACCAGGATAGGTATTCCAGTGCCAGGTGCCGCCGGGCGCGTCGCCGTCCTCGATGATGAGGTAGTCGGACAGCCCCGCCTTGTCCAGCTTGATCGCGGCGCCGATGCCGGAGAACCCGGCTCCGACGATGACGGTGTGGTGGTCGGCGACGGTGGAAATCATGGGTGGAGCGCGGCTTTCAGTGCTGTCAGGCCGCGGTTGGTGGCCTCGGCGGCCGCCGGTACCACCAGCGCGAGCTGGACGAAGCCGTGCGCAAGGGTGGGCGCGTTGTGCAATTCGACGGGCACACCGGCCTTCTCCAGCAGCTCGGCATACCGGGCGCCGTCATCGCGCAGCGGGTCGTATTCGGCGACGCCGATGTACGCCGGCGGCAGCCCGGACAGGTCGGCGGCATTGCTGGGCGCCATCGTCGACGGCAGTTTCTCCGGTTCGCTGAGGTCCACATCCGGCACGTACCAGCGTAGGAACGCCTCGATCACGTCGCGGTCCAGAATCGGCCCGTCGACGTTTTCGGTGAACGAGGGCAGGGTGATGTCAGCGCCGGTCGCCGGATACCACAGCAGCTGGAAGACCAGCGGAGGTCCGGCCCATTCGGCCGAGTTGTCGCGGGCCAGCTGGGCCACCACGGCCGAGAGGTTGCCGCCCGCCGAGTCGCCCGCCACCGCGATCCGGCTCGGGTCGCCGCCCAGTTCGGCGGCGTGCTTGCCGACCCACCGCAATGCCGCCCACGCGTCGTCGACCGCCGCCGGGTAGGGGTGCTCGGGTGCCAGTCGGTAGTCCACCGACACCACGATGGCCTCCGCCGCCGCGGCGTGGGCGCGTGCCACCGCCTCGTGGGTGTCCAGATCGCCCAGCGACCAGCCGCCGCCGTGGTAGAAGACGACGACCGGCAGGTTCTCGTGATCCGGGATCGGGGGCCAGTAGATCCGCGCGGGAATGTCGCTCAGTGCCCCGGAGCCGATCGTGCGCTCCTCGATTCGCATGGTCGGCAACATCTCGGCTGGCGGTGCCATCTGGCGCATCAGCTGCCGGGGCGGTTCCACGCCGCCGTCGGCGGTGAAATGGAACGGAAATGCGTCCAGCAGTGCCTTGAGCGCCGGGTCCATACCCGGACGGGCGGTTGATTCAGCCATGGCCACACGGTAGACACAGCCGCCCCGGTTGGCCGCGAGCGGGTGTTGAGCTCAGTTAACGTTCAGTCGCTGCACGAGTTCCCACGACGCGCGTTCGACCCAGTTGCACAACAGCTTTCCGTCTTCGCGCACCGCCCAGACGGCCGTCCCGGTCATCGTGATGTCCCGCTGGTCGGCAGCGGTGCCGAGGATCCGTTGTTCCTGCCGGTCAAGGTGCAGATCGTCCACCGTGTCCAGGAACGCCGTGACCCATTTCTTGAAAGTGTCTCTCCCGACGATCTCCTGGCCGCCGCTGACGATGACAAAGTCCTCCACGACGAACCGGTCGACGGCCTCGGCGTCGTGTGCGTTCCAGACGGCGGTCCAGAACGCCTCGACAATCTCAACCGATTTTGAACTCTTCATGCTGGGTTCAATGCGGCTGCAGAGTAATCAATGCCCGGTAGATGACGCCTAGTCGTGCAGCGCTCTGCGCAGCGTCGACAGGCCGCGCTCGACGGCGTCCGTTGCGGCTGGCACCACGCCCGCGTAGCCGAGGTAGCCGTGGATCAGCGTCTCCGCGTTGTGCAGGTCGACGGGCACACCGGCGGCGGCGAGCAGCTCGGCATAGCGGGCGCCGTCGTCGCGAAGCGGGTCGTGGCCGGCCACCGCGATGTAGGCCGGCGGCAGTCCGGCCAGGTTCTCGGCGCGGCCGGGGGCCAGCGTGGCCGGCGGGTTCCTGACGTCGACGTTTCCGGCGTACCACCGGGTGAACGCGACGACGCCCTTACCGTCCAGGACCGGCGCCGAAGCGTTCTCGACGAAGGACGGCAGCGTGGTGTCCCACATCGTCGCCGGATACCAGAGCAGCTGAAAGCGCAGCGGCGGCGTGCCGTTATCCCGCGCCAGCTGCGCGACGACCGCGGACAGCGTTCCGCCCGCGGAGTCTCCGGCGACGGCCAGCCGGGTCGGATCGGCACCCAACTCGCCACCGTGCTCCGCCACCCATTGCGTTGCCGCCCAAGCATCCTCGACGGCGGCCGGGTAGGGATGCTCGGGTGCCAGCCGGTAGTCCACGGACACCACCAGCGCGTCGGCGCCGACGGCGTGGTTGCGGGATGCGCCGTCGTGAGTGTCGAGGTCGCCGACGGCGAAGCCGCCGCCGTGCAGGTACACGACGATGGGCGGTGCGGTGTCGCGGTCCTCGACGTCCGGCGGCCAGTAGACGCGGACCGGAATGGCGCCCGCGGGCCCGTCGATGGTGCGGTCTTCGACGCGCAGCTCGGGGTGAACGGGCCGACGCGGCAGGTCGCGGAACCGTTGCCGCGCCGCCTCCACACCGTCCTCGGCCGATAGCTGGAACGGGACTCTCTCCAGTACCTTCTGCATGATGGCATCCAATGGGGCCCGGCTTGCGGGCTTCTCGTCAGCAACGGGCATGCGGTCACCGTACGCACGTCGACTGACAGGGCTGTGGCTGCTGTCGGAGGGTAGGGCCGTGCCGATCTGGTGGGCGTACGCGATTTCGCAGCTGCTGATCACGGCCGGGTTCTTCGTCGGCAGAAGCCAGTCGGTCGCGTCTGCTACACCGTCGATGTGACACTCAAGGGGAGGCAGGCCGCCGAGCACGAACCCATCGCCCGGGTGCTGCCGATGCTGTCGGTGCCGCACCT
>JAOPWF010000255.1 GCA_025965815.1 Mycobacterium sp. | reverse complement strand
GCAGGCAGACAAGTTCGGTGCACGGATCGCCGTGGCCGCGGAGGCCAGCAAGCAGGAATCCGAGGGCGGCATGCACCGGGTGACCCTTGCCGACGGCCAAACCATCGTGGCCCGCGCCGTGGTACTGGCCACTGGGGCCCGGTATCGCAAGCTCGCCGTGCCGGGGATCGAGAAATATGAGGGCAACGGCGTGTACTACGCCGCCACGTATCAGGAAGCTCTGCTGTGCGGCAGCGGCCCGGTCGTCGTCGTGGGCGGCGGTAACTCCGCGGGTCAGGCGACGATCTTCCTCGCCAGCCGGGTTTCCCGGGTCCACCTGGTGGTCCGCGGAGACGACCTCGGCAAGTCGATGTCCCGGTATCTCATTGATCAGATCGAGCGCCAGCCAAGAGTGTCTGTTCACCTGCACACCGAAATCCGCGAGGTGCACGGCGATGACGAGCTTAAAAGTGTTGTGACCGAGGACAACCACACGGGTGAGCGACAGAAGATAGACACCCGGGCGCTGTTCGTCTTCGTCGGCGCGGATCCCAACACCGCGTGGCTGACGGGCTCGATCACGCTCGATGACAAGGGCTTCATCCCGACCGGCCAGGACGCGCTCTACTCCGACGCCGACCACGATCCGACGCGATCGCAGCGCCTGTCGAAGCCACTCGAAACCAGCGTCCCTGGCGTCTTCGCCGCGGGTGACGTGCGCAGTGGCTCGGTGAAACGCGTTGCGTCCGCCGTCGGCGAGGGGTCGATGGCGATCCGCCAGATTCACGAATACTTCGCGCCGTAGCTGGATGCGAATACCCGGCCGGGTCACTTGTCTTTCTCGAACCGCTGACGTTGCCGCACACCGTAGGCCGCGGCCCTGACGGCTTCGTCGTCCTCGAGTCCCGACCCCAGCGCCCCGCCCAAGGTGGCGATCGACGCGAGCAACCATGCCAATCGAAGGTAATCGGAAGTCCCGACCGGATGCCCCAAAGTCCTGGCGAGCAAGTCCGGTGTAAGGGTCAGACTGGTTGTGCCGAGCAACAATATGAACAACGCGATATGCAAGACCGCGACACCGATGAAGAGCGTAATGAGGGTCGCCGTGTTGTACAGCCTGGCCCTGTCGCGCTCAGCGGGCGAACGCGGCCGCTCCCAGAGTTCGTGATCGATGACCAGCCAGGCGATCAGCGAAACGCTGGACAGGATGGTCGCCGCACTCAGTCGCCAAGGCCCCATGGTGTCGGCGAACTGCCAGATGGTATTTGTCGCCAGACCAACCGCTCCAGTTGCGAAGGCGCCGACCAGCACCCGCGATAAGCCGAGGGCCAGGCGCCACGGACGGTTCGCGCGCACCATGCCGGTCAACAGACGCAGGCGCCGGAGGCCTTTCGGGGCGAAATATCGCACACCGTTCTCGGTCTCGGTTCGCGGGAATCGTTTGGCGTGTGGCGGGATCAGTTCCGGATCGGGCAGAACCTCGGCGATCACCAGCGCAACCAGCGCCGCTACCCGCCGGAGGACGAAGGCGCCGCCGACGCCTGCGACGGAGATCAACCCGAAGCGGTCTTTGACGCTGACGTCGGCGATCACCGGCATCGTGCCGTCCCGCCGGGGCAGGTCGGTCAGGTACACCACGATGTCGGCGTCCTCGTCCGCCGGGGCCACCGATTCGATGACGTCGGCGAAGGGTGCCTGTTCGTCGGGCAGGTAGGGCTGGACACGCACCGACACGTGCCACTCCCCGCGGTCCGCGAGTATGTTGGGCAGCTTCTTCGCCAGCCCTTCGGCGATGACCGCCGGCGCGCCAGGGTCGGCTATCAGCAGCACCGACGAGGCAGGGGGTGCTCTCTCCGTCGTGGGGACCTGCGGCTGTGTATGAGCCACCATGAGCAACGCCTACCCGCGCCTGCCTGCGTCAAACTGAGGCTTCGGAGCGGGTGCGCGTTCAAACGGTCAGAGCTTGTGCTCGGCGCGGCCTGTCCCCGGGGTGTGTGCCGGGCCCACGCCCTGGGCGTGCCGTCCGGTTTCCTCGCCCTCTGACGCCGGCTGTTCTTCGGCCGGCGAAGCCGTGGCGCCGCCCGGTGTGTCACCGGGTTTCGGCGACTTGTACTCCGGGTCGGTCACGGGATGCGTCGCTCCCCCGGTCCTGACGTCGTCGCCACCGCCGGATCCTTCATCGGTGTCGGCGCTGGTCTTGCGCCCCTCATAGGGCGGAATCGGCGGTTTGACGTCCTGGGGAAGACCCTCGCCCGTGCCGCCGTACGCTGCCGGCTGGTCGGGATCGGAATAGGCCGGGACCGATGGGTCGTCGATAGCCCCGGCGGGTCGGTCGACGGGTCCGCCGGAGGGTTCATCTGAGCCGGTGTCCCGTGATCCCCGTGCTCCGCGCTCTTCCTGCGGTTCTTCTGACAAATGCTCGCCCGGATTGCTGCTCATGACATCTCCCTAGTGGCCACCGCGGCAGTGTAGTGACCTTCGTCACAGGTGTACCCGCAGCCATCTGCCCGAAACACCGACCGCGCAAGGTCGCCCTTCCTCAGATGAGGTCGATGGCCTCGGCGATCGAGGGCAGCACGCGGCTGGGCCGGTAGGGATACTTCTCGATGTCCTCGACGGTGGTCGAACCGGTCAGCACCAGGATGGTGTCCAGGCCGGCCTCGATACCCGCGACGACGTCGGTGTCCATCCGGTCGCCCACCATCACGGTGTTCTCCGAGTGCGCCTCGATGCGGTTCAGGGCGCTGCGGAACATCATCGGGTTGGGCTTGCCGACGAAGTACGGCGCACGCCCGGTGGCCTTGGTGATCATCGCCGCCACCGCGCCGGTGGCCGGCAGCGGGCCCTCCGCGGACGGTCCGGTGACATCGGGGTTGGTCGCGATGAACCGCGCACCCTTCCCGATCAGCCGGATCGCCTTGGTGATCGCCTCAAAGGAATACGTGCGGGTCTCCCCGAGCACCACGAAGTCGGGTCCGATGTCGGTGAGGGTGTACCCGACCTCGTGCAGCGCGGTGGTCAGGCCCGCCTCGCCGATTACGTACGCCGACCCGCCGGGTAACTGGCCGTCCAGGAACGACGCCGTGGCCAGCGCGGAGGTCCATATCCTCGACTCGGGCACCTCCAGGCCCGTGCGCGTCAACCGTGCCGCCAGATCACGTGGCGTGAAGATCGAGTTGTTGGTCAGCACCAGGAAGCCGCGCTGTGTCTCGATGAGCCGCTGCAGAAACTCCGCCGCTCCCGGCAGCGCATGCTCCTCGCGCACCAGGACACCGTCCATGTCAGTGAGCCAGCACTTGGCCGATGAACGCACGCGTCCCCCTCATGATGCTCCTGGGATCAGTCTGTCAGCTCGAGCCCCGCCGTGGCTCATTCCCGTAGGTCGCCCACTAATGTTGCCATTGACTAATGTCACCATTGATTCCGGAGGACGGCCTCGACGTGTTCCGCCGGCAGGCCGACGGCACCTGGAAGATCCACATCTCGCACGCGTTCTCGGTGTGACGATTGTGGTCGCGGGCAAACGGGTATGGCCTTCCTCGTGCGGAGTAGGCCGCACCCTTGCAGCGGAGTTCTCCGATGGTCCGATGGCTGGATCGGCTACAGCGGCGTAATCGCGCCGCCGGCTTCGTCATCGCCGTCATCTACAAGTACGCCGACGACCAGGCCGGCTACCTGGCCGCGCTCATCGCCTACTACGCGTTCCTGTCCCTGTTCCCGCTGCTGCTGTTGCTGACCACCGTGCTCAGCGTGGTCCTGGTCGGCCACCCCGGGCTGCAGGAGCAGATCGTGCACTCGGCGTTGACCCAATTCCCGGTCATCGGAGAGCAATTGGGCGAGCCGCGCCGCCTCAGCGGTGGCACTGCCGGCGTCGTCATCGGCATCGCGGTGGCGCTCTACGGAGGGCTCGGCGTCGGGCAGGCCGTACAGCACGCGATGGACACGGTCTGGGCCGTCCCACGCAACAACCGTCCCGATCCGATCCGGTCCCGGATACGCAGTCTGCTGTTGTTGATCATTCTCGGTTCGGTGCTGATCGCCGCCACCCTGCTGTCGGCAGTCGGGCGGGCGTCCACCGCCTTCGGGCCAGTCGGGAAAATCGGGTTGGTGATCGCCGGAGTGGCGATCAACACCGTAGTGTGCCTGGTCGCCTTCCGGGTGGCCACGGCCCGCGACCTCACCTACCGGCAGGTGGCGCCTGGAGCGGTGATCGCGGCGATCGCGTGGCAACTGCTGCAGTGGTTCGGCGCGGTGTATGTGGCGCACGTCGTCAGATCCCCGAGTATCACCAACAGCGTCTTCGCGTTGGTCCTGGGTCTGGTCGCGTTCCTGAACCTGCTGGCGGTGGTCCTGGTGCTGTGTGCGGAGATCAACGTCGTCCGCGTCAACCACCTGTACCCGCGGGCCCTGCTGACGCCGTTCACCGACGACGTGACCCTGACCTCCGGTGACCGCAAGACGTACACGGGGCAGGCGAAGGCTCAGCGCGCCAAAGGTTTTGAAAAGGTCGACGTCACATTCGATCAGCCTGGCGACGGCTGAGACTCGACGACCAGGACGCCAGACGGCTCGACGCCGACGGTCACCCGCTCGCCCGGGGCGAACGCGCGGGCCTGCGAGCTGGCCATCTGCGCGGTCACCACTGAGCCGTCCCCCAGCGTGGCGTGCACCCGGGAGATCGGCCCGAGGAACGCCACCGAGGCCACCGTCGACGTGCCCGCGGGATCGACGGTGACGGTCACTGCCTCCGGCCGGACCATGGCCAGCCCGGATCCCGACGCTATCGAGCCGTCCAGCGTAGGCACCGAGGCGCCGAGTAGCTGGGCCCGTCCGTCGGAAACCTGGGCGGCCACCTTGTTGTTCAGGCCGACGAACTCCGCGACGAACGGGGTGGCCGGGTTCGCATAGAGGTCCGCAGGCGCGGCGAGCTGCTCGAGGCGGCCCTTGCTCATCACGCCGACCCGGTCGGCGATCGCCAGCGCCTCCTCCTGGTCGTGGGTGACGAACAGGGTCGTGGTGCCCACCTCGAGTTGGACCCGGCGGATCTCGTCGCGCAGTTGCACCCGGACCTTGGCGTCCAGCGCGGACAGCGGCTCGTCGAGCAGCAGCACTCGCGGCTGGATCGCCAGCGCGCGGGCCAGCGCCACCCGCTGCTGCTGACCGCCGGAGAGCTGGCTGGCGTACTTCTGCTTGTGCTCCGAAAGCCCGACCAGGTCGAGCATGTCGGCGGCGCGGGTGGTGCGTTCGGCCTTGTTCCGGCCGCGCAGCTTGAGCCCGAACGCGACGTTGTCCAGCACGGTCAGGTGCGGGAACAGGCTGTACGCCTGGAAGACCAGGCCCATGTCGCGCTTGTTGGCCGGCACCCCGGTGACGTCGCGGCCTCCGACCAGCACCCGCCCGGAGTCGGACGTCTCGAGGCCTGCCA
>JAOPWF010000216.1 GCA_025965815.1 Mycobacterium sp. | reverse complement strand
CAGACCCCGTGGAACACCCTG
Source organism: Mycobacterium sp. (assembly GCA_025965815.1). Classification (GTDB taxonomy): domain Bacteria; phylum Actinomycetota; class Actinomycetes; order Mycobacteriales; family Mycobacteriaceae; genus Mycobacterium. The sequence continues at coordinate 3,246 of JAOPWF010000216.1, read as the reverse complement.
CAGGTTGCATACTTCGCCGGCGCAGCGATGTGGACCTACCTGACAAACCGACGGCATCGTGAAGCTCGCCGCCAACTTCGTGCCTTCCGGCGCCTGGGGTGGTCATGCGGGTGCGGGCCGGGTGGCGCTGATTGACAGCCGCGACGTGGCGGCGGTATCGGCGGTCATCCTTGCCGACGGCCCCCAGCGGCATGCCGGCAAGGTTTATGACATCTCCGGCCCTACGGCGGTGACGATGGACCAGGTCGCCGGATACATCTCCGCAGCGCTCGGGATACGCGTCGAGTATCACGCCCGAACCGAAGCCCAGCAGCGCCGTGCTGGAATCAGCCGGGCTGCCGGGACTGCTCGTCGACGTGCTTCTCGAGGTCGACAACATCACGCGGGACAACGTGGACGCGGTGCCCTCGGCCACCGTTTTCGATCTGACCGGCCACAACCCACATTCGGTCAAAGACTGGGTGGACGAGCACGTTTCGCTGTTCGCCGTGCCCGCCGCGTAGCACCAATACGTCGGCTCCTGTCGAGCGGCTCCCCGCACTCCATCGGAAACGACGACCAACAGGCGATCGAAAGAAAGGATCACGGCATGAAAGCAGCTACGCCACGGGCTTCGAACTCGTCGCCGACGGCGCAATCACGGAGCTCCGGGATGGCGGTGTCCACGTCGCCGAAGCCAATCGTGGTGCGCACCGGCGACACTCCGGCCGTGCGCGGCCACCTCCAGCACATCGACCTGCCCGGGCTCGTCGGACCCACCGGCGCGCTATATCAGCCGATGCACAACCCCTCCGAGGTGTTCGACGCGGTCGCGACCGCCGCCCGTAGCGCGTTGATCGCCCGACGGCCGGTGGTGCTGGACGTGCCGGTCGACCTGCTCAGCGCGAATGTCGAGCACATCGGATCACCCCCCCGGCCCACGCCGGCGCACACGACATCCCCCGCCGAGGACGCACTCGACCACGCACTCGGAGTGATCGCATCCGCGCGGCGCCCCCTCGTGCTGGCCGGGCGCGGTGCCGTCCTGGCCGAGGCCGCAAGGAACTGCTGCTGCTCGCCGACACGCTGGGTGCACCGGTCGCGACAACCCTTCTGGCACATGACTTCTTCCGTGGCGAACCGTTCAATCTCGGCGTGCTCGGAACGGTCGCGCAGCCGCCGGCGGTCGAAATCTTGGCCGAATCCGACTGCGTGATCGCCTTCGGTGCGGGCCTGAACCGATTCACCGCCGCCCAAGGATCGGCCTTCGTCGGCAAAACGGTCGTTCACGTCGACACCGACCCCGCCGTCTTCGACACCTTCACCGCCGTCGATGCGCAGGTGCTCGGTGATGCGCGGATCACCGCGACAATCATGATCGAACAACTGCGGGCCGCCGATCATCGTCCCTCGGCGTTTCGATCCGAGGACATGGGTCGCCGCATCGCCGACTGCGACCCGCGCGCGGACTACACCGACGCCGGCAGCACGACGCAGCTCGACGTCCGATCCGCGATGCTACGGCTCGACGAACTGCTTCCGCGTGACCGCATCGTCGTGACCGATGTGGGCCGATTCATCGGCGCGCCGTGGCGCTTTGTGCATGTGCAGAACCCGTTGGACTTCGCCCATTCGGCCGCCTTCGGGTCGATCGGGCTCGGTACCGCGATGGCTGTGGGCGCGGCCGCCGCACACCCGGACCGGTTGACCCTTACCGTCGCCGGCGACCGCGGCGCCATGATGGGCATCGCCGAATTCACTACCGCGGTGCGCCACCGGCTGCCACTGATGCTCGTGGTAGTCGACGATGGCGGCTACGGCCTGACGGTGCACACACTCGCCGACCTTGAGCCCGTTGCAGACCATGTCGCCGACGGGCAACTGCCCCTGCTGGTCGACATTCGGGTCGACGCCGCCCTCGGCATCGTCGCCTCGATCGGCATCGTCGTCTACTTCCTCGGCGCGATCCTCGCGCACATCCGGATCACAGACCTCAAGGGAACCGCTCCGGCCGTTTCGCTTCTCGCACTCCGCATCACCTCGTTCGTACTCGCGATCGCCCGATGGTAGTCGGCCCGGCACCGATGCGCGCCCGCCTACTGTCGGTGTTGCTGCACCCGAAGTCCCCGCCCCTTGCTCTCGGGCTGGTGGTCGCCACGTCCCTCATCGCGGCGGAGAGCCTTGTGGTGTATCTGCTCAAGCAGGTCGCCCCCGGGAACGCCTTCGGCGTGGTCTACCTGCTCGGCGTCCTGCTGGTCTCGACGGTGTGGGGGTTCGGGGTGGCGTTGGCGACCTCTGTGGCGAGCGCCATCGCCTTCGACTACTTCCGTACCTGGCCCGGGGACCTTATCCCAAGCGAGCCTCAGAACGTCGCGGTAATCGCTGTCTTCCTGGTCGTCGCGCTGTTGGCCAACACCCTCGCGTACCTGGCCCGGACGCGTGCCGTCGAGGCAGATCAGCGCCGCCGGGAGGCTGACCTCGCTGCTGATTGGGCCCGGGTGCTGGCGGAGCAGCAAACCACGTTGCGGCGGGTGGCGACGCTTGTGGCGCGCGGGGTCGACCCGTCTGAGGTGTTCTCCGCCGTGACGGGAGAGTTGGCTGGGTGCCTGGGTGTGTGCAACGCGGCTTTGTTCCGCTACGAGCCCCACGGCGCGGCCCTGCTGCTGACGGCCCACGACGAGCCCGGCGTAACGACGATGCCGGTCGGCGAATGCTTTTCGGTCGAAGGTGAGAACGTTGCGGCGATGGTGTTGCGCACTGGGCGCGCTGCCCGGATGGACAGCCACGACAATGCGCCCGGTTCCGCTGCCGCAAGGATACGTGAGCTGAGCTTCCGCTCTGCGGTCGGAGCGCCGATCGTCGTCGACGGCCGCCTGTGGGGTGCGGCCGTCGTCGGCTCGACTCGACCCCAGCCACTGCCCCCCGACACCGAGGCGCGGGTCGGGGACTTCGCGGATTTGGTCGCGACCGCGATCGCCAACTCCGAGACCCGCGCAGAGCTCACCGCGTCCCGCGCCCGGATCGTGACGGCCGGTGACGATGCCCGGCGCCGCTTCGAACGCGATCTGCACGACGGAGCCCAACAGCGGCTGGTCTCGCTGGGCCTCGAAGTCCGCACCGCCGAGGCTTCAGTGCCCTCCGAACTGCACGCGCTTAAGGAGCAGATCTCTGACATCGTCAGAGATCTGGCCGGGGTCTCGGAGGAACTCCGAGAGCTCTCACGCGGGATTCATCCGGCGATCCTGTCCAAGGGAGGACTCGGCCCCG
>JAOPWF010000208.1 GCA_025965815.1 Mycobacterium sp. | reverse complement strand
CCGTCGGGTCGAACCCCGCGTAAACGGTCAGGGGTCCGCGCGCCGCCTCGGCACTGAGCACGTCGAGATCGGTGGACTGTGCAATCAACCCGCGCCAGTCCAACTCGTCGAAAATCGTCGTACTCATGGTGTCGATCTTTCCGTACCGACCTGGCCTGCCGCGATGGACCTCGACCGAGTGGTCCGGCCGGCGGAAAACTAGTCGCTGAGCCCGGCGGCCGCGGCCCGGGGACTGCGCCGGTACGACGAGACCTCCGGCCGCTCCCGCAGCCAGAACCGCCAGGGTCGATCCGCAGCGCGGCTGACGCCCACTCGCGGCCCGGCAATACCATCGGTTATCTCATTCAACTGCAGCGTTATCGGCCCGTCTGGATCGAAGAGGTCGATGCCGTTGTCCTCCATGGTGATTCCGAGTGCCGAGCACAGATTTCCCGGTCCGCGGGCCAGCGCGACTGGCCTCACCAAGTCGCCGCGCCGCTCGCGGGCGGTGGCCACACCGGCGTCGACCGCCGCGGCGCGCAGCAGCACCGCGGCCGCGGTCCCGTCCGGGCCGCAGGACACGTTGGCGCAGACGTGAATGCCGTGGCTGCGGTAGGTGTAGAGCCGTCCGGCCGGCCCGAACATCACGGCGTTGCGAAGGCCGGGGCCGCGAAAGGAATGCGACGCCGCATCTGGCCACGGCCCATCCGACGGCCCGCCGTAGGCCTCCACCTCGACGATCACCGCGCTGACGCCGCGCCCGGTGAGGGTGGATCCGAGCAGGCGATGGGCCGCGGTCAGCGGGTCGACGGCCAGCAGCTCAGCGCTCACTGGAGAGATTCTGCCCGCGGGTATTGACAGCACTATCCACCGGGAGAATTATTCATCGCATGATGACTTCATCGAGTGATGAATTACTACGCGACGGTGCCGACCCGGCGGTCGACATCAGGGGGCTACGGGTCATCCGCGGCAAGCGTCCGGCCCTGCACAACTTTTCGGTGCGGATCGCCCGCGGCACCATCACCGGCCTGCTCGGGCCTTCGGGCTGCGGCAAGACCACGCTGATGCGCTGCATCGTCGGCACGCAGATCATCGCTGAGGGTTCGGTGATGGTGCTCGGCCATCCGGCGGGTTCGCCGCCGCTGCGGCGCCGGGTCGGTTACGTCACGCAGGATCCGACGATCTACGACGACCTGCGGGTGATCGACAATGTCCGCTACTTCGGTGCGCTGTACGGGGCTCCCCGCGACGCGGCCGACGAGGCGGTCGACGCCGTCGGGCTGGGTGACCACAGCACGGCCCTGGCCGGAAACCTGTCCGGTGGCCAGCGCACCAGGGTCTCCCTGGCGTGTGCGCTGGTCTGCCAACCCGAACTGCTGGTGCTCGACGAGCCCACTGTCGGTCTCGACCCGCTACTGCGGGCCGACCTGTGGGAGCAATTCCATGCGCTGGCGCGCCAGGGAACCACACTGCTGGTCTCGAGCCACGTCATGGACGAGGCCGACCACTGCGGAGATCTGCTGTTGATGCGCGAAGGGCACCTACTGGCCCACACCACACCCGCGAAACTACGAGAGGACACAGGATGTACGTCACTGGAGGAAGCGTTTCTGTCCATCATCCGGCACAGCACCGCAACCGCAGCCGGCTGACTTTGCAGGCCTACCTGGCCACCACCGCCCGGATCCTGCGGCAGCTCGCCGCCGATCACCGCAGCGTCGCGATGATCCTCGTCGTGCCCAGCCTGATCATCACGCTGATGTATTTCATGTTCCAGAACGCTCCGGTTCCCCCGGGTGGGACGCCGCCGTTCAACTCGCCTTTTCAGCGTGCGTGCCTGATCCTGCTCGGCCTGCTGCCCCTGGTGGTGATGTTCCTCATCACGTCGATCTCGATGCAGCGGGAACGGGTTTCGGGAACGTTGGAGCGCATTCTGACCACACCGTTGCGGCGGCTGGATCTGCTGGGGGCGTACGGGACCGCGTTTTCCATAGCGGCTGCCGCGCAGGCCACCATCGCGTGTCTGGTCGCGTTCTGGCTGCTCGGCTTCGACACCGCAGGGAGCCCGATCTGGGTCTTCGCCATCGCCATCGTCAATGCGGTACTCGGGGTCGGCCTGGGCCTGCTGTGCAGCGCCTTCGCCCGTACAGAGTTCCAGGCGGTGCAGTTCATGCCGGTCGTCATCGTCCCGCAACTGCTGCTGGCAGGCATCATCGTGCCGCGCGCGCTGATGCCGGAGTGGTTGCAGTGGATCAGCAACGTGCTGCCGGCCAGCTATGCGCTCGAGGCCTTGCAGCAGGTCGGCGCGCATCCTGACCTGACAGCCACCGCCGTGCGGGATATCGCTGTCGTCGTGGGCTTCGCGGTGGTGGCGTTGTGCCTGGCCGCGGCTACACTGCGGCGGCGGACTCCCTGAGCGATTTGGACCCAAAAGCCTTGACCCCTAACACCACACGGAAGCGGCCCGGGCGGCCGTCCGGCAGCTCCGACAGGCGCGATCGCATCCTGGCGAGTGCGCGGGAGCTGTTCGCCCGCAACGGGATCGACAAGACGTCCGTTCGGGCGGTCGCCGCAGGCGCGGACGTGGACGCGGCCCTGGTTCACCATTACTTCGGCACCAAGCAGCAATTGTTCGCCGCCGCGATCCACATCCCCATCGACCCGATGCAGGTGATCGGCCCCATGCGCGAAACACCCGTCGAGGAACTGGGGCTGAAGTTGCCGTCGGTGCTGCTGCCGCTGTGGGACTCCGAACTCGGCTCGGGATTCATCGCAACGTTGCGGTCGCTGTTGGCGGGTTCCGAGGTGAGCCTGGTGCGCTCGTTTCTGCAAGAGGTCATCGCCGTCGAGGTCGGCTCCCGCGTCGACGATCCGCCAGGCTCGGGGATGATCCGCGTGCAGTTCGTGGCGTCGCAGTTGGTGGGCGTGGTGATGGCGCGCTACATCCTGGAGTTGGAGCCGTTCGCCTCGTTGCCCGTCGAGCAGATCGCCCAGACGATCGCGCCGAATCTGCAGCGTTATCTCACTGGGGACCTACCGGGCCTGCGCGCGCGATAAGTCGTTCGTGTTCATCGTCGTCCACGTCGACGGCCTCGTCGATCAGCAGCACGGGGATGCCGTCGTCGATGCGGTAGGCGCGGCGCAACCGGGGGTTGTACAGCAGTTCGTCGTCCACCAGAAGCAGCGGGCCACGGTCGGCCGGGCAGACCAGAATGCTCAGAAGCTTTTCGTCCAGCACGAGAAGAGGCTAGGGACCGATCGGCTGGTTAGCCGTTGGGCCACCACTGATCCCGAAACCACCAATGGCGCTGGGGTTGTTCGGGTCGTACTGGTTGATACCAATGGTGAGCGGGTTCGACGGCTGCTGCGACTGCGCCTGTGCCTGGCGCTGATCGAGGACCGTTTCCTGCAACGCCCGGACAAGGGGGGTCTGGTTGGGCCGCTGATTCAGCGCCTCTTCGATTGCCGCGTAATTGGCCTTCGTCGGCTTGAAACCCATGGACCGCAGTTGCACGGATTCCTTGATCCAGTTGGATATCTGGCCGCCGCCAGCGCCGGTGTAGTACTGCGCGGCGAGGTCGTCCAGGACGTCGGCGTGCGCCGTGGCGGAGCCGACGCTCAGCATGAGTCCGACCGCGACGGCGCTGCTCGCAATGGCACCGGTAGCGGCCCGGCGCCAGCCGGAGCCGGTTTTACTGGTCTGCGATGTCATCAATCCTCCAGCGTGCGGCGGCTACAGAGATCACGGAACGACGACAGCCAGGTGCCGCCAGCGGGAGCCTAACAGTGCGGCGCGTTCGTAGCACGGTCTTACTGTTGCGCGCCCAGAATCTCCGTGCGGACTGCGACGGTCAACCGCTTGTAGCGGTTGGTGTCGGGATCCAGATACCACGCGGTTCGCGCCGGCTTGGGGGTGCCCGCGGCGCGCAGGGCGCTGATCGTCGGCCGGTATGACGCGCTGAGCGTCATCCCGGGCACCACATGCACGATGTCGGGCGGCCCGCCGACGGGCAGATCAGCCAGTGCCTCGGTCAGGTCGGCCGACGACAGGCTGGCACCCGGCAACAGCTGCACCGCCGTGACCGACAACTCATGGTCGCCCACTCGCACCCCGTAGGTCACCGCGAGGTCGACGGCCCTGATCTGGCCGATCGCGTCTGTGATCGGTTCGGAGTAGATCGGTCCGCGAGCTGTGCGGATCACCGACCCGCGGTTGTCGACCAGCCAGTAGTCGCCATCGGCGTCGCGGCGGAACAGGTACTCCGTCGAGATCCAGGTGTCGGCTGGGGCGAAGACACCCCGCTTGACCGAGGCGGTCGGGTCGATCGGCCCACGCGGGCGGGCCAGCAGCACACCCACCTCGTTCGTCTCGGCGACCCGGACGAATCCCCGGTCATCCTCGAGGATCAGATCGTCGTCCGCGTCGTAGGCCGCCAGTTCGACCTGGCCGCCGCCGGGCAGCGGCCTGCCCTTACTGCCGATCTTGGCGCCCGAGACGTTGGCCAGCACGGCCTGCCCGTCGGTCGTCGCGAAGAACTCCACCACGTGCGCCGGCGCGAACACGTCGATGACCCGCTGCCACAGCCCGGTCGGCATGCCCGAGCCGATGAACAGCCGCACCGGATGGTTGCCGTCCAGCGCAAAGGCGGGATCGTCGACGACTTCCCGCAGCATCGCCCAGGTGTAGGACACCACCGTCACGCCGTACTGGCGGATCTCGTGCACGAACCGGTCCGGCCGCAGACCGCGGGACAGCGCGATCCGCGAGCCACCGACCACCGCGCCGCCCAGGCTGACCAGCAGCCCGGACTGGTGGTGCAACGGGGTCAGGCAATAGACGGTGTCCCCGCGGCCGAGGTTGGCTGCCGACGCGGTCCCGAAGGCCGACACCGCCCACCGGTAATTGGTGATCTGGCGCGCCATCAGTTCGCCACCGACCGTGGCGAATGCGACGAAGGCCAGGTCGCGGGCCAGGCCGGGGTTGGGCCGGTACCAGCCCGGCAGTTCGACCTCGTCCGGGTCGATCTGCTCCATGTCGATGACGTCCGCGTCCTCGGACAGGTGCAGGTCACGCGACTCGCCACCGCCGAGCACCAGAACCTGCATCGACATCTGCCGGGCCGCCTCCAGGTTGCTCGGGTCGGTGATGATCTCCGACACTCCACCGAGGCGCGCGGCGGCCGCCAGATCGGCGTCGGGTGGCATCAGCACCGCCACCGCACCGAGGCGGGACAGCGCGGCGATCGCAACGAGCGCGCTGGGACGGGTCTCCATGAACACCCCGACATGCGCGCCCTGCCGGACGCCGACCCGGATCAGGCCCCGCACCACATTGTTGATGCGGCGGTCCACCGATTCATAGGTGTGCACCCGGCCGTCGAACAGCAGGCATTCGCCGTTCGGGGCGCCGCGGGCCTGTTCGGACATGATCCGGCCAAGCGAGATGCGGGTGTGGTCGTTGATCTGGCCGAGCCGGGCCAGCCTGGGCAGCGTGCGGACCGTCTCGACGGCGAGCGCCCGAGCCGACTTGTTGGCAGCGACGACCGCATCGGCGGCCGAGCGGGCCAGGGTGAACGCCATCTCA
>JAOPWF010000153.1 GCA_025965815.1 Mycobacterium sp. | reverse complement strand
ATCGAGCAGGAACGCATGCACCGCAAGCAGAACCTGGCAGCCGCGTTCCGGCTGTTCAGCCGTTTCGGATTCGACGAGGGCGTCGCCGGACACATCACCGCCCGCGACCCCGAACTGACCGATCACTTCTGGGTCAACCCGTTCGGCATGCACTTCGGGCACATCCGCGTCAGCGACCTGTTGCTGGTGCGCCACGACGGCGAGATCGTGCACGGCGACCGCCCCCTGAACCAGGCCGCGTTCGCCATCCACTCGCAGGTGCACGCCGCCCGCCCGGACGTGATCGGCGCCGCCCACGCCCACTCGGTGTACGGCAAGACGTGGTCCACGCTGGGCCGGCTGCTCGATCCGATCACCCAGGATGCGTGCGCCTTCTACGACGACCACGCCCTCTTCGACGACTACTCCGGCGTCGTCCTCGACATCGAGGAGGGCAAGCGCATCGCGCACGAACTCGGCGGGCGCAAGGCCGTCATCCTGCGCAATCACGGGCTGCTCACGGTCGGTCATTCGGTCGAGGAGGCGGCATGGTGGTTCATCACCATGGAGCGGTCCTGCCAGGCGCAGCTGATGGCCGAGGCCGCCGGGACTCCGGTCCTGATCGAGCCGGCGATGGCGAAGCACACGGCCGGTCAGGTCGGTAGCCACTTCGCCGGCTGGTTCAGCTTCCAGCCGCTCTTCGACCGCATCACCCGGGAGCAGCCGGACCTGTTCGACTGAGGCGGGCGCTCAGGGAGTCTCGGCCGGCGGGTAGATCAGCACGCCGCGGATGTTGGCGCCGGCGTGCATGTCGGCGTAGCCGTCGTTGACCTTCTCCAGTGGGTACGTGCGGGTCACCATCGAGTCGAGGTCGACCTGGCCGGCGCTGGACAGCTCCAGGATCTTGGGGATGTCCGCACGCGGGTTCGCCGACCCGTACAGCGCGCCGATGATCTGCTTCTCGGTCAGCGTCAGGTCCATCAGGTTGGCGGTGATCTCGCGATCCAACATCGGGTGGATGTTGGTGATCACCACTTTGCCCCGCTTGGCGGTCATGGCCAGCGCCTGACCGACCAGCTTGCCCTCGCCGACCCCCATCGCGCAGATGAACCGGTCTGCGCCGCGATCCCATGTCGCTTTGGCGACAACGGCTTTCGCATCTTGCCAGTCGGCGGCGGTATGGGTGGCGCCCATCTTGACGGCTTCGTCGCGTTTGTACTCCGACGGGTCGATGACGGTGATGGTGCGCGCCCCTGCCAGCCGCGCTCCCTGCACGGCCGCCGCGCCGATGCCGCCCACCCCGGCGACGACCACCGTGTCCCCGGGCCGCACATTGGCCGCGTATACCGCTGAGCCCCAACCGGTGATGAAGCCGCAGCCCAGCAGGCAGGCCCGGTCCAGCGGGTAGTGTTTGTCGATCTTGATGAGGCTGGCCTCGTGCACCACGGTGTGGTGGGCGAAGGTGCCGACGCCACACGCCACCGCCAGATCCTCACCCTTGGTGTGGTGGCGCGCGGTGTTGTCGAAAATCTGCATGCCGCTGTAGATCTTGGCGCCCAGGTCGCACAGGCTCTGGTGCCCGGTCGAACACGACGGGCAACGCCCACACGAGGGGATGAAGCCGAACACCACATGATCGCCGGGCTCCAGCCACGACACATGCTCGCCGACGGCCTTGACCACGCCGGCGCCCTCGTGGCCGCCGATGCACGGCAACCGGAAGGGCATGTCGCCGGTGACGATGTGGTCGTCGGAGTGGCACATACCGGAGGCGTGCAGCTCGACCAGCACCTCGGGCGGCTTCGGCCGATCGAGCTCGATCGTCTCGATCGACCACGGGGAGTTGCGCTCCCACAACACGGCGGCCTGCGTCTGCATTGACTGTCCCTTCTGCATTCCGGCGCTACGAAATCAGCGTCTGCAACTCGACGAAGCCCGCGATGCCCTCCGGACCTCCTTCACGGCCGATGCCGGACTGCTTGAAGCCGCCGAACGGGCTGCCGAAGTCCAGTACCGCCGAGGTGTTGATCGCGACCGATCCGGTGCGCAGGCGTGCCGCCACCCTGGCGGCGCGGTCGGCGTCCGCCGACCACACGGCGCCGACCAGCCCATAGCGGGAGTCGTTGGCGATCGCGACGGCGTCGGTGTCGTCCGCGGCGGAGTCGTCGTAGGCGATGACCACCGCCACCGGCCCGAACACCTCCTCGCGGGCGATCTCCATGTCGTTGTCGGCGGCCACCACGGCGGGGTTGACGAACCAGCCCGCTGCAGCCGGCCGGTCACCGCCGACCAGGATTTCGGCCCCTTCACCCGGTGCGCGCCGCAGGAAGCCCTCGACCTTGGCGCGCGCCGCTTCGTTGATGACCGGGCCGATGTCGGTGGACCGGTCGGCGGGATCGCCGACGGCGAGCGCCCGGACGGCGGCGGTGAAGGCGCCGACGAACTCGTCGTAGCGGCTGCGGGGCAACAGAATTCGGGTCAACGCCGCACAGAGCTGGCCGTTGTTGCCCATCACACCGCCGACCAGGCCGGCCACCGTCGACTCCAGCGGTGCGTCGTCGAGCACGATCGCGGCCGACTTACCGCCGAGCTCGGTCGAGCAGCGGCGGATCTGGGCACCGCAGGCCGCCGCGATCTGCGCGCCTGCCGCCGTCGAGCCGGTGAAGCTGATCTTGTCGACGCCCGGATGCTCCACCAGAGCCCGGCCGGTCGGCGCGCCGCCGTTGACGATGTTGACCACGCCGTCGGGCAGGCCGGCCTCCTCGAGCACCTCGGCGAGCAGGCACGCGGCCAGCGGCGCGTCGGGTGCCGGCTTGAGCACGACCGTGCACCCGGCGGCCAGCGCCGGGCCCAGCTTGAGCGCGGCGATGAACAGCGGGGTGTTCCACGGAATGATCGCCCCGACCACACCCACCGGTAACTGCCGGACCTGGACGCTGCCGCCGGCCCCGGGAGCTCGACTGGCCGGTCGGGTCGACTCGAACGCGTAGTCCGCGGTGATCGTCGCGTACGCATTGAGCACGCCAACGGCGGTGAGCACTTGCCCGAAGGTGCTCCATTTCCGCGGCGACCCGATCTCGGCGGTGGTCAGGTCGGCGAAGTCGTTCTTGCGCTTGGCCAGCGCGGCGGCCAACCGGCCCAGCGCCGCCGACCGGTCGGCGGGGGTGCTGTCGGCCCACGGGGAGCCCTCCAGCGCCGAGCGCGCCGCGGTCACCGCCGCATCGACGTCGGCCGGACCGGCGACGCCGATCGTCCCGAGCAGCTCGCCCGTCGCCGGCGACGTGACGTCCATCGTCTGGTCCGTGCCCGTCACCCATTTGCCTGCGACGTAACTGCTCGCGAAGCTGTGCATGCGGCCGATTCTGGCAGTAATGTCATTTCTGAGCAAGCGGCTGTAGCGCGACGACAGCCCGAAGCCGGTTCCATCTTGTGGGATTTTCTGACACTATTGGTCACCATGACCGTAACGCCTGAGCCGTCGCCGGTAGGAAGCGCCGGGCAGCCATGGGAGCTCGTCGTCGAGCGCGGCAAGATCGCCGAGTTCGCCGAGGCGATGCAATCGGAGAATGCCGCCTATCAGGGTGCCGACGCGATCATCCCGCCGACGTTTCTCACCACGGCCGCCCGCTGGGCGCCCCAGGGGGTACGGGTCAACACCGGCTTCGAGCGTAAGCGGCTGCTGCACGGCGAGCAGGAGTACACGTTCCACGGTCCGCCGCCGGGGGCCGGCGACGTCCTGACCGCGCATGAGCGGCTCGTCGATCGGTTTTCGAAGCCCGGCAAGACGGGCGGCACAATGCGATTCGCGACCGTCGTGACCGAATATCGGGACGTGGACGGCACCCTGGTGGCCGAGGCGAAGGCCACCTTCATCGAGACGGCCCGCAGGGAGGCGAACTCATGACGGCCGTCACGGGGGAGGTGTCGGTCGGAACCCGCGCCGAGCCGCGCACCTTCGGTCCGATGACGCGCCCGATGTTCGTCCGGTACGCCGGGGCGTCGGGAGACATGAACCCCATGCACTACGACGACGGGCTGGCCACCTCGGCGGGGCATCCGTCGGTGTTCGCGCAGGGCATGCTCAGCGCCGCGCTGCTGTCCACCTTTGCCACCGACTGGCTCGGCGCGGAGAACGTCCGCCGCTTCGGGGTGCGATTCCGTGAGCAGGTGTGGCCCGACGACGTGCTGACCTGCAGCGGCGAGATCGTCGACCGGACGGATGACCGGGTGACGGTGGAGCTGAAGGCGACCCGTCAGACCGGCGGCGTCGCGGTCACCGCCAGCGCGGAATTCGCCGTCGCGAGACCTACGCTGTAGGTGACTATGTCCGAAGCCCCGATCCTGCGCCGCGCCAGCTACGGCCCCTCCAGCCCCGAGGTGGGTAGCCGGGGTGCCAGCACGCGCAACCGCATCACCGAAGTGTCGCTCGAACTGTTCGGCACGTTGGGCTTCTTCGACACCTCGGTCGACGCCATCGCGAAGGCGGCCGGAGTCTCCCGCGCCACGCTGTACCAGTACTTCCGGGGCAAGGACGAGATCTTCCTGGAACTGCTCAACGAGTGCGGCACCGCCCTGTTCCGGGTGGCGCGGCGGATCGGCCCGCTGGGTCCTGACGATGTCGGCTTCGACAACCTGCACTGGTGGCTGGGCGAGTGGAGCTGGGTCTTCGAGAAGTACTCGACGATGTTCATCCAGTGGACCGCGATCGCGTCCTCGGACACCAAGGTGCGCCCGCAGATCGTCAGCTTTGTCCGCAGCTACAACCACCGCGTCGCCGAGCGGCTGGCCGCCTCCGGTCTGCAGGGCATCGATCCCGAAACCGCCGCGATGATGATGACCGCGCTGGTGCACCGGATGAACCTGCTGGTCCACTCGAACCGGTCGTACGGCCGTGACTCCCGTGCGGTCACCGACGCGCTGTCGGTGTTCCTGCAGCTGACCCTCTTCCCGCAGACGCCGCCGTCGGTCTTCACCAAGCTGGAGCTGCACGCCAGCGCCGATCCGGCCGCCGACATCGCGGCGATCGAGGTGCCACCCGCGCCCGCCGTCGACGGCCTCTCGATCAGCGACCGCACCGCCAACCTGAGCAAGCGCGCGATCGTCACCGTCACCGCGCTGGCCGACGCGGGTGCCGCGCAGTTCCGGGCCAAGGGCTACCGGCGCACCAGCGTCGACGACATCGTCGAGGCCGCCGACGTGGCGCGCGGCACCTTCTACAAGTACTTCAGCGACAAACAGGACCTGCTGGCGGCCGTCGGAACCGAAATATACGGAGCCGGTAAGGCTTTCGCCGAGCGCATCACCCACGTCGACCCGCTCGACGATGAGTCCACGCTGCGTGGCTGGCTGGCCACCTACATCACGTTCTACGACCGGTACTCGGGGTGCATCGACGCGTGGGTGGAGGGCACCACCGACGATGCAATCGTCGTCGCGATCGGGGAGAACGGTCAGGTACTGATGGATCTCGGTGCGGCACAGATGTTGACGCACCGGTCCGGCCCCTACCCGTACGACCCGGTCTTGTCGGCGCTCGTCCTGCGCGCACTGGTGACCCGCGTCCCGCAGGCCAGCCTCGACCTGCCCGAGCCGATCACCGAGGACGAGGTGCTCGACCTGTTGATGACCTGCATCCGCCGGGGATTCTTCGGCATCGCGGACTGACCCCACCTCGGCGAGCAGACGCAGAATCGCACGAATCCGCGCTGCGCGTGCGATTCTGTGTCTGCTCGCGGGGAGAACTGGGGCCCCGCATGCGGTCAGGTGACGCCGTCGGTCCGCAACCTGGTGATGTCGTCGTCCGAATGGCCGAGTTCGGCCAGGATCGCAGCGGTGTGCGCGCCCAGGGCGGGCACATCACCCAGCACCGCGGCGGTTCCGGCCAGGGTCGCCGGCGGCAGCAGCGCGCCGACCGTGCCACCGGGCGTGCCGATCTGCCGCCACCGGTCGCGCGCCGAGAGCACCGGGTGGTTCCAGAGTTGCTCGACGTCGTTCATCCTGGCGTTGGCCACGGCCGCCGCGTCCAGCCGGTCGGCCAGTTCGTCCGCGGTCATGCCGGCGATCGCGGCGGTGATGATCGCCTCCAGCTCGTCGCGGTGTGCCACCCGGTCGGGGTTGGTGGCGAAGCGTGGGTCGTCGACGAGTTCGGGTGCGGCCAACACCTCTTCACACAGTCGGCGCCATTCGCGCTGGTTCTGGATCGCGAGCAACACGCTGCCGCCGTCACCCGCGGTGAACGGGCCGTACGGCGCGATGGTGGAGTGCCGGGCCCCGGTGCGCATCGGCGGCGTTCCACCGTAATGCCCGTAGTAGGCGGGCTGGCCCACCCATTCGGCGAGCGCCTCGAAGAGCGAGACCGACAGCGGTCGGACCTCGCCGGTAATGGCGCGTACGTACAGCGCCGTGAGAATGCCTGAGTAGGCGAACATTCCGGCGGCGATGTCGGCGACGGATACCCCGGTGCGGGCCACCTCGTCACCGCTTCCCGTCACCGACAGCAGCCCAGCCTCGGCCTGCACCAACAGGTCATAGGCCTTGCGGTGGCGCCACGGCCCGGTCGCGCCGTAGCCGGTGAGGTCGCAGAGAATGACCCGCGGATGGCTGACCGCCAGCGACGCCGCGTCCAGGCCCATCCGCGCCGTGGCGCCCGGGCCGAGGTTCTGCACCAGCACGTCGGCGCCGTCCAGCAGTTGCCGCAGGATCCGTTGGCCGTCGGCGTGTTTGAGGTCAAGCGTCAGCGACTCCTTGCCGCGGTTCAGCCAGACGAAGTAACTGGATTCACCGTGCACGCTGCGGTCGTAGCCACGGGCGAAGTCGCCGCCGTCGGGACGCTCGACCTTGACCACCCGCGCGCCGAGGTCGGCGAGCTGGCGGGTGGCGTACGGCGCCGCCACGGCCTGCTCGAGGCTGACGACAGTGACGCCGGCCAGCGGGCCGCTCACTTGGCGAGCGGGTCCCTGGGCAGCCCAAGCAGACGCTCGGCGATGGTGTTTCGCATGATCTCCGACGTTCCGCCCGCGATGGTCAGGCTCCGCGCGTACAGGTAGTGCAACGTCAGGTCTGGGGTCTTCCCGACGACGGCCGCGGCACCGGCCAGTTCCATGCCAAGCTCGGTGACGTGTTGGGAATTCTCGGCTTTTACCAGCTTCGTGACCGCGGCCTCCGACCCGGTCTCGGCGCCGAGAATGGCCCGGCTGGCCTGTCGCAGGTTGAGCACCCGCAGGGTGTGGGACTCCGCGATGACCTCACCGGCGCGCCGCGCCCACGCGGCCGCGATGTCGGCAGACGCGCTGTCCAGCAGCTTGATCAGGTCATCGGGGCCGGGGCCGCCGGTGCCTGACCCGCCGCCGATCGACACCCGCTCGTTGCCCAGTGTGGCCCTGGCCACCAACCAGCCGCGGTTCACGTCGCCGACCACATCGGAGTCGGGGACGAACACGTCGTCGAAGAACACCTCGTTGAACAGCGCGTCGCCGGTATCTCCCGCAGCGGCTTGACCTGCACACCGGGACTGCTGAAGTCGATCGCCATCATCGTGACGCCGGCGTGCTTGGGGGCGTCGGGATCGGTGCGCACGGTGGCCAGGCCCCACTGACACTTGTGCGCCAGGCTGGTCCACACCTTCTGCCCGGTGACCCGCCATCCGCCGTCCACCGGCTTGCCCGATGTGCGGACCGCCGCGGCGTCCGAACCGGCCCCGGGCTCTGAGAACAGTTGGCACCAAATGACTTTGCCGCGCAACACGTCCTCGACCCAGCGTTTCCGCTGGTCGTCCGTGCCTGCCTGGGCGATGGTCAGCATCACCCAGCCGGTGATGCCCATATCGGGCAGCTCCACATTGGCGCTACGGAGTTCCTCTTCGATCACCAGTTGCTCGAGCGGTTGCGCTGCGCGTCCCCACGGTTTGGGCCAGTGCGGCACCAGATAGCCGGAGTCGACGAGGAAGTCGCGGGCAGAGTCGGCAGGCAGTGACCGCAGTTCGGTCACCGCCGCTCGGGCGGCCGTGCGGTAAGCGTCGGCCTCGGCGGGCAGGGTGAACGTGGCCCCGTGCGCCAGCCCGCTGCGCTGGGCATCGACGACGTCGAGCAGCGGGTCGGCCCCGTCACCGGTCAGCGCGGCCAAGGTACGGGCCCGGCGCAGGTACAGATGGGCGTCGTGCTCCCAGGTGAAGCCGACCCCGCCGTGCAGCTGAATGTTCATCTGCGCGTTGAAGACCTGGGTCCGAATGGCATGCGAAGCGGCGACAGCGGCGGCGAACCACGCGCTGTCCAGATCGTCGGCCCGGGCGGCGTCCCAGATGGTCGCGGTGGTCTGCTCCGCGTTGATCAGCATGTTGGCGGCGTGGTGCTTGACCGCCTGGAAGGTGCCGATCGTCCGGCCGAACTGCTCACGCACCTTGGCGTAGTCGACGGCCATCTCCAGGCAGGCCCAGCTGGTGCCGAGGGCTTCGGCACTGGCCAGGATGCGGAAGACGGTGCGCGCGCGCCGGGCGGCGCCGCGCAGCATCCGGTCTTCGCTGACCGTCACGCTGTGCAGTGCCACGGTCCCGACGCTGCGGGTCAGGTCCAGCGAGGGGAGTGCCGTGACGGTCACCCCGTCGGCGGCGGCGTCCAGCACCACGACGTCGTTCCCGGCACCGATCACCAGCAGGTCGGCGTCGGGAGCGCCGAGAACGGCCGGGCTCTCGCCGCTGACGACCAGGTCGGAGCCGACGATGACACTGCCCGACAGCCCAAGCGCGCCGACGGTACTACCGTCGGCCAGTCCCGGAAGCAGTTGTGAGCGAAGCGAATCCGACGCGCACCGGTCGACGACCAGGGAGGCGGCCACGGTGGGCAGGAACGGTCCGGGACACAGCTCGTGGCCCTGGGCCTCCAACACGATGGCCAGTTCTTCGACCCCAAAACCGGATCCGCCGTGCTCCTCGGCGATCGCGAGCCCGTTCCAGCCCAGCTCGGCGGCCGCGGACCAGATGTCGGCGGGGTGCGTTGAGCCGCCCTCGAGGGTGGCGCGGGCCGCTTCGCGACTCTTGAGCCTGGCCAGCTGCCCGATCGCGGAGTCGGCGA
>JAOPWF010000149.1 GCA_025965815.1 Mycobacterium sp. | reverse complement strand
AGCTGGCGCCGCGTGGGGGCGACCGCGACACAGCTGGGCATCCCGATCCCGGGCTTCTCCTCGGCGTTGTCCTACTACGACGCCCTGCGTACCGAACGGCTGCCCGCCGCGTTGACCCAGGGGCTGCGCGACTTCTTCGGCGCGCATACCTACGGGCGCATCGACGCCGAAGGCAAATTCCACACCCTGTGGAGCGGAGACCGCAGCGAAGTACCGGCCTAGAGGTGGGTATACGAGGACTATGAGGTTCCTAGACGGGCACCGACCCCCGTACGACCTGACCTACGACGACGTCTTCATCGTCCCGGGCCGCTCCGACGTGGCGTCGCGGTTCGATGTCGACCTGTCCACCGCCGACGGTTCCGGCACGACCATCCCGGTGGTGGTGGCCAACATGACGGCGGTCGCCGGGCGGCGGATGGCCGAGACGGTGGCCCGCCGCGGTGGCATCGTCGTTCTGCCACAGGATCTTCCGATCTCGGTGGTGCGGCACACGGTGGAGTTCGTCAAGAGCAGGGACCTGGTGGCCGACACCCCCGTCACGCTTGAGTCCGACGATTCGGTGTCGGATGCGATGGCGCTGCTGCACAAGCGGGCGCACGGCGCGGCGGTGGTCGTCTCCGACGGCCGCCCGGTCGGCCTGGTCACCGAGGCGTCGTGCGCCGGGGTGGACCGATTCGCCCGGGTACGTGACGTCGAGGTGTCCGACTTCGTCACCGCCCCGGTGGGCACCGATCCGCGAAAGGTGTTCGACCTACTCGAGCACGCCCCGATCGACGTCGCCGTGCTGACCGAACCGGACGGCACGCTCTCGGGCGTGCTGACCCGCACCGGCGCCATCCGCGCCGGTATCTACACCCCGGCCATCGATGCCAAGGGCCG
This sequence comes from Mycobacterium sp., assembly GCA_025965815.1. Classification (GTDB taxonomy): domain Bacteria; phylum Actinomycetota; class Actinomycetes; order Mycobacteriales; family Mycobacteriaceae; genus Mycobacterium. The sequence goes on along the minus strand of JAOPWF010000149.1, from coordinate 6,235 downwards.
GCTGCGGATCGCCGCGGCCGTGGGCATCAACGGCGACGTCGCCGCCAAGGCCCGAGCACTCGTCGAGGCCGGGGTCGATCTGCTGGTGGTGGACACCGCACACGGGCACCAACTCAAGATGCTGGATGCCATCAAGGCGGTGTCGTCTCTGGATCTGGGTGTGCCGCTGGCGGCGGGCAACGTGGTCTCCGCCGAGGGCACCCGCGACCTGATCAGCGCCGGGGCGAACATCGTCAAGGTGGGCGTGGGCCCCGGTGCGATGTGCACCACCCGGATGATGACCGGCGTAGGCCGTCCGCAGTTCTCCGCTGTTCTCGAATGTTCCACTGCAGCAATGCAACTCGGTGGCCATGTGTGGGCCGACGGCGGCGTGCGACACCCCCGTGATGTCGCGCTGGCGCTGGCCGCCGGTGCGTCCAACGTGATGATCGGGTCCTGGTTCGCCGGTACCTACGAGTCCCCCGGTGACCTGCTGCGTGACCGGGACGACCAGATGTACAAGGAGAGCTACGGCATGGCCTCCAAGCGGGCGGTGGCCGCCCGCACCGCCGCGGACAGTGCCTTCGACCGGGCCCGCAAGGCGCTGTTCGAGGAGGGCATCTCGACCTCGCGGATGGCGCTGGATCCGGCGCGGGGCGGCGTCGAAGACCTCCTCGACCACATCACCTCGGGCGTGCGCAGCACCTGCACCTACGTCGGCGCAGCCACCATGGCCGAGCTGCACGAGCGAGTGGTGCTCGGCGTCCAGTCGGCGGCCGGATTCGCCGAGGGCCACCCGTTGCCGACCGGCTGGTGAGTCCGGCCGCGCGCGGAGAAGCCGTTACGATGAGTACTTCGCGCGAGTTTTGGACGCGCCAGGAGCGAAAGGGAACACGTGCCGCAGGCACCCGTTGAGGCCGTGGGCTTCCGGGCGGAACAGCCGGCCGAACCCCAGGACGCCGAACCCTGCTCTAGTTGGCCGGGCTCAGTGCCCGGCGACCACGCGACGGCGATGAGCCCGCGATGAGCATTGTCTACACACTCCTTGCGGTGCTCGGCTTCATCGTTCTCACGGCCGGCACGGCGCTCTTCGTCGCCGCGGAGTTCTCCCTGACCGCGCTGGAACGCAGCACGGTTGACGCCAATGCCCGCACCGGCGGACGCCGCGACAAGCTCGTGCAGCGCGCGCACCGCACACTGTCGACCCAGCTGTCCGGCGCACAGGTGGGCATCTCTGTCACCACGCTGATCACCGGTTACCTCGCAGAGCCGCTGGTCGCGCGCCTGCTGCGGCCACTGTTCACCGCGCTGTCGGTGCCGACGGACGTCGCCGACGCTACGGCGTTGGCCCTGGCTCTGCTGATCGCGACGTCGGTCTCGATGGTGTTCGGCGAGCTGGTGGCACAATACCTCGCTGTGGCGCGGCCCCTGCAGGTCGCCCGCATTGTTGCCGGGCCGCAGCTGTTTTTCTCGATGATCGCCATGCCGTTGATCAAGCTGACCAATGGCACCGCTAACTGGATCTTGCGCAAGGTCGGCATCGAACCGGCCGAGGAGCTGCGGTCGGCCCGCTCACCGCAGGAGCTCGTGTCGCTGGTGCGCAACTCGGCCCGCCAGGGCTCTCTGGACCCGGCCACCGCCGCGCTGGTGGACCGCTCACTGCGGTTCGGCACCCGCACCGCCGAAGAACTGATGACGCCACGTTCCAAGATCGTCGCGCTGCAAGCTTCCGACACGGTCGCCGACCTGGTACGAACGGCGATGGAGACCGGGTTCTCCCGCTTCCCAATCGTGGAGGGTGACCTCGACGAGACGATCGGCATCGTGCACGTCAAGCAGGTCTTCGAGGTGCCTGCAGCCGATCGCGCCAACACCAAGCTGGCCGACCTGGCGCAGCCGGTCGCCGTGGTGCCTTCGACGCTGGACGGCGACGCACTGATGACGCAGATCCGAGCGAACGGGCTGCAAACCGCGCTGGTCGTCGACGAGTACGGCGGGACCGCAGGCATGGTGACCGTCGAGGACCTGATCGAGGAAATCGTCGGCGACGTCCGTGACGAGCACGACGACGCCACCCCGGACGTGATGCCCGTCAGAGACGGCTGGCTGGTGTCGGCGTTGCTGCGGATCGACGAGGTGGCGAGCGCCACCGGATTCCGCGCGCCCGAGGGCGAATACGAGACGATCGGCGGCCTGGTGCTGCAGGAGCTGGGCCACATCCCAGTCGAGGGCGAGTCGGTGGAGCTCAGAGCATTTGACCCGGACGAGCCGCTCGACGAGCCGGTCCGGTGGCGCGCAACCGTCGTGCGGATGGACGGTCGCCGCATCGATCTGCTCAAACTGGTCAAACTCGGCCACGGCGAGGATGACGAGGGGGTCGCTGATGGGTGACGTGCTGGGTGTCCTGCTGACCGTGCTGCTGCTCGCCGCCAACGCATTCTTCGTCGCCGCCGAGTTCGCACTCATCTCGGCGCGCCGCGACCGGTTGGAAGCACTCGCCGAACAGGGCAAGCACAGCGCCATCACCGTCATCCGGGCCGGCGAGAACCTGTCGCTGATGCTCGCCGGCGCACAACTCGGGATCACCGTGTGCTCGATCCTGCTGGGGCGGGTCGGCGAGCCCGCGGTCGCGCACCTGTTGGAGAAGCCGTTCGACCTGTTCGGTGTGCCGGACGCGGTGCTGCACACCGTCTCCTTCTTCGTGGCGATCACCATCGTCGTGGTGCTGCACGTGTTGCTCGGCGAGATGGTCCCGAAGAACATCGCAATCGCCGGGCCGGAGTCAGCCGCGATGGTGCTGGTTCCGCCGTATCTGGTGTGGATACGGCTGGCAAAGCCGTTCATTGCCTTCTACAACTGGTGTGCGCACGTGATATTGCGGATACTCGGCGTCGAGGCCAAAGACGAACTCGAGAACACTGTGTCGACGATCGAACTGTCGGAAATGATCGCCGAATCACTGAACGAAGGCCTGCTCCACCCCGAGGAGCACACCCGGTTGTCGCGTGCGCTGCAGATTCGCAACCGGGTGGTCTCCGATGTAGCGCTCTCGCTGAATGAGGTTCATGCGGTGCCGGCCGCCGCAGAGGGCGCCGGGCCCACCGTCGCAGCCATCCAGCAGGCGCTGGCCGAGACCGGGTATTCCCGATTCCCGGTTGTCGATCCCAGCGGCCAGTTCACCGGCTACGTCCACATCAAGGACGTCCTGCCGCTGGTGGACGATCCGGATGCGGTAGTCGACGGTTCGATGGTCCGCCCGCTGCCGCGGGTGCCTGAGTCGTTGTCGTTGCCGGACGCCCTGTCGCGGCTGCGCCGCACCAACAGCCATCTGGCGCTCGTCATCGCCTCTGACGGCCGGGTGACAGCCATGGTGGCACTGGAGGATCTGGTGGAGGACCTGGTCGGCACGGTGCGAGACGGGACGCACCGTGTCTGACGTCGCGGTGAAAAGCCACGAACTGCTCGCCGAGGCCGACTGGCTGCTGCGGGCGGAGACCCACCACCGGCGGGCCGACGCGTTTCTGGCCCCGCACCTGCGCCGGACACGGACGGGCGAGGCGCATCCGGTGTGGGACTTCCTGTTCACCTACTACAGCCTGCGCCCGCGGCAACTGCGCGTCTGGCACGCCGGCTACGGCGCGGTGCTCGCCGGCGACCGGGCGCGGAGCTATCTCACTCGCACCGGCTACGGGCCGGACCGTGACGGCGTCACGGTGACCGACGACTACCTGCGCACCCGCGTCGAAACCGGGCGGTTCGTCGAGCGGCTGCTGCGGGCCACCGCGGCGCGCCCGCCGCAGCTGAACTGCTTCGGGCTGCACGAGTGGGCGATGGTGTACCGCAGCACTGAAGTCCGCCACGACGGGGTCCCGCTGCGCCTGGGTGCCGCCGGTACCGACGCGGTCGTCGACGCAGCGCCGTTGCGCTGCAGCCACTTCGACGCGTTCCGCTTCTTCACTCCGGCCGCCGCCCAGCGCAACGCCCGCACGCCGACGCGGCAGAGCCAGCCGGCGACGGAGCAACCGGGCTGCGTGCACGCGAATATGGACCTCTACAAGTGGTGCTACAAGCTCGGCCCGCTGGCCGACTCGGAGCTGCTGCTGGACTGCCTCGAACTGGCGGCGGCCGCCCGTGAACTAGACATGCGCGCGAGCCCATATGACCTGAGGACCTACGGGTTTGATCCGATCAGGATTGAGGAACCCGCAGGGCGCGCGGAATACGTACGTTGCCAGAGCGTTATCGCGCAACGCGCGGCCCCGTTACGCGACGCTCTGATCGCCCGCTGTGACCTGGTACTGGCAGCCTGCGGGTGACTGAGCACAGGTTACTGACGGGTAAGATGGATTAATTGCCTGTGAGGGAGGAAACATGACAGATCGCGTGACGGTGGGCAACCTGCGAGTTGCCCGGTCTCTCTACGACTTCGTGAACAACGAGGCGCTGCCCGGCACCGACATCGACCCCGACACCTTCTGGGCTGGTGTCGACAAGGTCGTCACCGACCTGGCGCCGCAGAACCAGGACCTGCTGGCCCGCCGCGATGAGCTGCAGGCGCAGATCGACAAGTGGCACCGCCACCGTGTCATCGAGCCGCACGACCCCGAGGCCTACAAGGAGTTCCTCACCGAGATCGGCTACCTGCTGCCCGAACCCGAGGATTTCACCGTCACCACATCGGGTGTCGACGCCGAGATCACCTCGACCGCAGGCCCGCAGCTGGTGGTGCCGGTACTCAATGCCCGCTTTGCGCTGAACGCGTCCAACGCCCGCTGGGGCTCGCTGTACGACGCGCTGTACGGCACCGACGTGATCCCCGAGTCCGACGGCGCCGAGAAGGGCACCAGCTACAACAAGGTGCGCGGTGACAAGGTCATCGCGTATGCCCGCAAGTTCCTGGACGACGCGGTGCCGCTGGCCTCCGGCTCATACACCGACGCGACCGGATTCAGCGTCGATGACGGTCAGCTGTCGGTCACCATCGGTGACGGCGGGTCGACCGGGCTGGCGACCCCCGAGCAGTTCGCCGGGTACACCGGTGACGCCGCCTCGCCGGAGTCGGTGCTGCTGGTCAACCACGGCCTGCACCTCGACATCCTGATCGACCCCGAGTCGCCGGTCGGCTCGACCGACGCGGCGGGTGTCAAGGACGTAGTCCTGGAGTCCGCCGTCACGACGATCATGGACTTCGAGGATTCGGTGGCCGCCGTCGACGCCGACGACAAGGTGCTCGGCTACCGCAACTGGCTGGGCCTGAACCGCGGTGACCTTACCGAAGAGGTCAGCAAGGGCGGCGAGACCTTCACCCGCGTGCTCAACGAAGACCGCACCTACACCGCGCCGGACGGTGGCGAGCTGACGCTGCCCGGCCGCAGCCTGTTATTCGTCCGCAACGTCGGGCACCTGATGACCAACGACGCCATCGTCTTCGACAAGGAGGGGGCCGACGGCAACGAGGTCCCCGAGGGCATCCAGGACGCGCTGTTCACCAGCCTGATCGCGATGCACGGCCTCAAGGACGGCTCCCAGAACGGGGGGGCCAACGGGCCGCTGCTGAACAGCCGCACCGGGTCGATCTACATCGTCAAGCCCAAGATGCACGGGCCCGAAGAGGTCGCGTTCACTGCCGAGCTGTTTGGCCGGGTGGAGGACGTGCTCGGCCTGCCGCACGCCACCATCAAGGTCGGCATCATGGACGAGGAGCGGCGCACCACGGTCAACCTCAAGGCCGCCATCAAGGCCGCGGCCGACCGCGTCGTGTTCATCAACACCGGCTTCCTGGACCGTACCGGTGACGAGATCCACACGTCGATGGAGGCGGGGCCCATGGTGCGCAAGGGCACCATGAAGAGCCAGCCGTGGATCATGGCCTACGAGGACGCCAACGTCGATACCGGGCTGGCCACCGGACTGTCCGGGCGCGCGCAGATCGGCAAGGGCATGTGGGCGATGCCGGACCTGATGGCCGACATGGTCGAGCAGAAGATCAGCCAGCCCCGGGCCGGCGCCACCACGGCGTGGGTGCCGTCACCCACCGCCGCCACCCTGCACGCGATGCACTACCACCAGGTCGACGTGTACGCGGTGCACAAGGAGCTGGAAGGCAAGCGGCGCACCGACATTGGTCAGTTGCTAACCATCCCGCTGGCCAAGGAGCTGGCGTGGGCGCCCGAGGAGATCCGCGAAGAGGTCGACAACAACTGCCAGTCGATCCTGGGCTACGTCGTGCGCTGGATCGACGCAGGCGTCGGCTGCT
>JAOPWF010000142.1 GCA_025965815.1 Mycobacterium sp. | reverse complement strand
GACCACTGACGCGGCGCAGGCCCGCGCGATCGGCCGCAAGTCGATCGAAATGAACTTGATCCTGTCCAGTTACGTCAACAATTTGAAGCGGATGGGCTTCACCGCTGAGGATTTGGCCCGCCCGGGTAGTGACCGGCTGGTCGAAGGGGTGATCGCCTACGGGACCGCCGAGACGGTGGCGGCCCGGCTGCGCGAGCATCTCGACGCCGGCGCCGACCATATCGCCGTTCAAGTGCTCGCCGGCCCCGACGAGCTCTCTCCGGCGCTTGCCGAGCTGGCCGCAGCGCTCGGCCTGAAGTGAGTTGGTGATGGGCATGGTCATCGGCGTGACGGCCGCTGCAGCACCCGTTGGCGGCGACGGTGCGGCCTGGTCAGCAAGGTGGGCCTGCGATGAGCATGGTTCTGACCGACGAGCAGACCAGTCTCGTGGCGACCGCGCGCGAGTTCTGCGCTCGCGATTGCGGAACCCGTCAGCAGCGCCTGGCCCTCGCCGAAAGGGGGGCAGGGAGGTGCACAGCCCCCAGATCGCGGCAAGCTTGCCGTCGCAGCGGAGGCTCAGCGCACCGGAGGTGAACCATTTGCGCCCGCTGATCACGTAGCTGTCGCGGACGATGCTGGTGGCGACGTCGCGCGCATCCGATGACGCCACAGCGGGTTCGGTCATCGCGAACGCTGACCGGATCTCGCCGTCCAACTGGGACGCAACCAGCGCTTTCGCTGTGCGGGGCTGCCGAAGTCGGCCAACAATTCGATGTTGCCCGTGTCGGGGGCCGCGCAGTTCAACGTAGCCGGCGCGATGTGTGGGCTGTGGCCGGTGATTTCGGCCAGCGGCGCATACTGCAGGTTGGTTAGCCCGTTTGAGGTCTTCCAGCAGCGACAGGGCCGCTGAGTGGTCGCCGGAGAGCTTGCGTTGAGGACACCCCTTGCCTGCTGCCAACGCATGAACGTGACGACGGCCCGCCGGTAGGGCCGATACCGATGCGCCCCGCGGTGCAACATGTAGGCGTCAGGCAAGCCACTCGCACAGCGCGGCGACGGAGAACCGTCACGGCCCAGCGGGAGAGATCCTCGTTGACCGCCCGCCACCAAGGGCTGCCGGGGATACCGTCGTCCGGTTGACTTCTCATCCGGCCCTTTTTGAACTGATGTTTGCACCTAGCGAATTGCACGCCACCAACCCGGAACTCATTGCGGCACAACAGCAGGCCATCGACGCGTTGACCACCGCGGTCAGCCGGCGTGCGCACAGTTCGGTGTCGCCTGGCGCTCGGTAGCCGAGACCCGGGCGGGTTGTGTCGGCGGTGAAGTCCGTTGATTGCGGCGTCGCCGACCTCCGGCCTTGCCGACGCCGATCCCGATGACGGTTCCCCACCCGTCCGATGGGTGCCTCGCCCGGCCGCGAGCGAGCAAATATTGCGCATGATGATCGTGGTTGGCGAGATCGAATCGCCGACGGCGGACGGGCGCATCGTGGTCGCGGCGCTTGCCGATTCGCTCAGGCTGAGCGTTAGTGGGCGCCAGGATGATTCACTGGCCCTGCTGCTAGGTCTCGGCGTGAAACTGCCGATCGTCGTGGACGCATGGTGGCGATCGGCCTGGGCCGTTGCTGACGCCGAAGCGGCTTCACGGTTACCTGGGATCGCGCTGAGTATTTGTCTAGCAAGTGGCTGAGGCATCTTTGTACCGTCACCAGACGTGACGTCATACGGTCTCTCACGGCGGCGAGCGCTGCAATTGTTCGGTCTCGCCAGCGGCGCAACGCTGCTGGGCCCGGTCCTGGCGGCCTGCGGATCTTCCGGCGGCGGACACGCACTCGCCGGCAACGCGCCTCTGACAGGCAAGTTCGATGGTGTCACCCTGAAATTGCTGGTCAACCAACCACACGTCACCTCGTTCCGCGACGTGTTGGCCCCGGCATGGAGGAAGGCGACCGGTGGTACCCTCGACGTCACCGCAGCCCCCTACGACCAGCTCACCAGCAAGCAGATCCTCGATGTTCAAAGCGGCACAGGGGAATTCGATGTCTTCGACTACTTCTACTTCGGGCTGGGCGACCTGGTCGACGCCGGGGCGCTCGTCGACCTGACCGAGTGGATCGACACCAACAAGTCCGGCATCGGGGTCGACGGGTACCTGAAGTCGATCTACGACCCGTACACCTTTCTCGACGACAAGCGCTACGGGCTGCCCTACGACGGCGACGTCCACATCCTGTTCTACAACGCCGAGCTACTGGATCGGTACAAGGTCGAGCCGCCCAAGACGTGGGATGACTACGACCAGATCGCGGCCAAGATCACCAAGGACGCGCGTGGCGCGGCCTACGGTGCGATCGTGTCGGGGCAGCAGGTTCCGATGATCCTCGGTTGCTCGTACATCAACCGCCTCACCGGGTACGGCGGTGAGCTGGTCGGCGCGGACGGCAAGCCCAAACTGACCTCCGATGCGTCGGTCGCCGCGCTTCGGCATCTCGTCGACGTGGCGCCGGTCGCGCTGCCTACCCCGCTACAGGTCGGCTTCGATCAGGCCAATCAGGCGTTCCTGTCCGGCCAGGGCGCGCTGTTGGACACCTGGACTGACATGGCGTTGCGCGCTGAAGATCCGACCGCGTCCGAGATCGTCGGCCGTTGGGGTGCGGTGTCCCTGCCCGTCGGCGGTGCCAACACCACTCCGCGCGCGGCGTTGGACGCCGGGTTCGGCATCGGTATCTCGACGGCCTCGAAGCATCAGGACGCCGCTGCGGCGTTCATCAACTGGGCCACGGCCACGCCGCAGAACCTCGAGGTGTCGTCGACCCCCGGCGCCGGAATCGACCCGGTGCGCGGTGGCGTGCTGAACTCCGATGGCTACGCGAAGGTCGTCACCGGTGCCATCACGCCGATCCGCGACGGCCTCAACGGCCATCCGCTGGTGTGGCCGAAGCAGCGTGGCGCGCCAAAACAGTTGCAGGACTTGGTCGACCAGCTCGCGTTGGCGATCGCCGGCACCCAGACCGTGAACCAGTCACTGGAGAACGCTCAGAAGAGCTGGGAGAGCGCCGCGACATGATGCGACGTGTCCCGCTCTGGCTGGCGCTGCCCGCCATCGCTGGACTGGTGTTGTTCCTGGTCTACCCGACGGTGTACCTGCTGGCGCTGGCGCTGACCGACTCGTCGCTGGCCCACCCGCTCCGTGCCTTCAGCGGCGTCGAGAACTTCCAGACCGGATTCGCCTCCCCGGCGTTCACCCCATCGCTGTGGCGGTCCACCGCCTTCGCCCTGGTGGCCACCGCCGGCACCACCGTCCTCGGTCTGATCCTGGCCCTGCTGCTGCGCGCCCGCGGCACCCGCTTCGGAGTGGTCGGTGCCCTGCTGCTGTTGCCTTTGGTCACCGCACCCGTGCTCATCGGCGTGGCGTGGAAGCTGCTGCTCGCTCCGGTGGGTGGCGGGCTGGCGAACGCGTTCGCGGCGGTGGGGCTGAGCGGATTCAATCCACTGGGCACCGGCACCGGAGCGTTCGCGGTGCTGCTAGTCATCCACGTGTGGCAGTGGACGCCGTTCGCGGTGTTGATCCTGTTCGCCGCCCTCGGCGTGGTCCGGCCCGAACTGCTCGAGTCGGCGAGCATCGACGGGGCCGCCCCTTGGCGCGTCTTCACCACCGTCACCTGGCCGGCGATCGCCCCGACCGCGTGGGCGGTGGCGGTCCTGGAACTGATCATCGGCTACAAGGTGTTCGATCTGATCGTCGTCATCACCGCGGGCGGGCCCGGCTTCGCGACGTCGCTGTCACCATTCGTCATCTACCAGACTGGCTTGCGCGGCAGTTTCGACATGGGCACCGCCGCCGTCCAGACCCTGGTCTTCGCGCTGGTCGTCGGCGCGGTGGCCACGGCATTCACCGCCGCGCGGGCACGCTCGGTACGAGCCGAGCAGTCGTGACGACGATGCGCAGGCGGCGCTGGGCGGTGTGGGTTGCCCTCGTCGCCGTGGGGGTGGTCGTACTAGTCCCCATCGGATACCTGGTCTCGTTGGCGATGCGTCCTCCCGCAGACGTGCTGAACTCCAGCCTGCTGCCGACCTCGTGGACGGCGTCGAACTTCGTCTCCGTGTTCGACACCATCGCGCTGGGCACGATGCTGGGCAACTCGTGGGCATCAGCTCTCGGGGCGGCGTTGCTGGCGGTCGTGATCGCCGTGCCCGCAGCGTATTTCACGGCGCGGCGGTTCCGCGGCGAGCGACTGTTGACGGTGCTGCTAGCCAGTTACTGCGCCCCGCCGATCGTGGCGATCATTCCGCTGTTCTTCCTGCTGCGCTACGTCGGCCTGACCAACGACGTTGCCGGCCTGATCTTCGTCAACGGCATCGCCAACGTCCCGGTCGCCGCGTGGCTGCTCGACGGATTCGTGCGCCGCATCCCGGTGGAGATCGACGAGGCTGCGGTGATCGACGGGCTGTCGGTCGGCGGGGCGTTCCGCAAGGCGATCCTGCCGCTGCTCTGGCCGGGCGTCGTCGCCGCCCTGCTGGTGGTGTTCTTCCTGAGCTACAACGATTTCCTGTTCGCGGTGTATCTGGCAGTGACGAAGGAGAGTCAGACCTTGACGGTGGGATTGTCGCTGTTCCAGGGCGATCGCAATGTCCAGTTCGGTCAGCAGGCCGCCGCGGGTGTGTTCGGCATCCTGCCCGTCTACGTGCTGGCACTTGTGGCGCAACGTCATCTGGTC
>JAOPWF010000074.1 GCA_025965815.1 Mycobacterium sp. | reverse complement strand
GGCGTGCTGGTCACGGCGGCCATCGCGGCGATCATCACGCTGCCCGCGCTGGTCGCGGTTGACGTCAACGGCGCACCGACTCCGGTCGCGTTCTTCGCCGTGGTGTCGATCGGCGTCGTGGGCCTCTACCTGGCCTTCGCCGTGCCGATCTACCTCCGGTGGAAGGCCGGCGACTCATTCAAGGTCGGTAGCTGGAACCTGCGCGGCCACCACAAGTGGATGGCGCCCGTCGCTGTGGCCGAGATCATCATCACGTCGATCATCGCCCTATTCCCGTACAGCAACGCCGGCGTGCCGTGGGATCCGAGCTTCGCGTGGAAGTCCGTCAACTACACCCCGCTGCTGGTGGGCGGCGTGCTGATCCTCCTCTACATCTACTGGCACGTCTCGGTGAAGAAGTGGTTCACCGGGCCGATCAAGCAGGTCGAGGTGCCCGGAGCGGACCTGGAACCCGCCTAGCCGCATGGAATAGGGCCGGTAAGAATCCCCACCGGGTGATGTGGTGGTCAAACCCACCCGGGGCGAGCAGGGCAAGGGAATCCCGTGGGCATTACCGCCCAGGACGGCTCCGCCGCGCTCGATGACGCGCTGGCGCGGGCCCGCGAGCACTACCCCGAGGTGCTGATCGAACAGCGGGCGCCGCGCGACGACCTGCGCCTGGTCGTCATCGACGGCAAGGTCGTGGCCGCGGCGCTGCGGGTGCCCGCCGAGGTGATCGGCACTGGGCAACACAGCGTGCGCGACCTGATCGAGGCGCAGAGCAGGCGGCACGATCCACGACGTGACCGCCAGAGGTGAACCCCGAGCTGTGCCGGGTCGCGGTGGCGGCAGCCGAGGCCATCGGCATTCCGGTCACCGGCATCGACCCGCTCATCCCGGACGTGGCCGGCGACGCCTACGTGTTCATCGAGGCCAACGAGCGCCCGGGGCTGGCCAACGACGAGCCGCAGCCCACCGCCGCCGCGTTCGTCGAGTTCCTGTTCCCGGCCAGCCCGGCCTGCCCCAGGCCTGGACCCCCGACGAGACCCCGCGGTAACCGGCTACCAGGTGCTGGTGCGCAGCACGATCTCGGCGGCCAGCTGCGCGGTGGACTCCTGGGCGTTGCGCCGCCCGAGCAGCTCCACCAGCCGGAAGTCGCCGTAGACGTAGCGCTGGCTGGCCTTGGCGACCGCTCTCGCGGCCGGGGTGCTGACCAGCGCGGTGGTGTTCATCTCGACCGGTGGGCAGTGCTCGTCGCGGATCACGCCGGTCAGGTCGGCGACCCGCGGGTGGCCGCGGTCGATCACCACGAGGCCGATGAACCTGTCCAGCCGCGTCGCCGCCAGCTCCCACGCCAACTCGCCGCCGATCCGGTCCCCGACCAGCAGACCCCAGCGGACTCCGAGTGTGTCGAGGATTCCCACCACCGACTTGGCAGTCAGCCGCCGGTCCGGGCCGATCACGATGGTGCGCAGCGATGCGGTGTGCAGACGCTGACAGATGGCGTCGTAGGCGCCGGGCGCGTGGTGCGCGGCGCCGAGCACCACCACGACGGATCCCTTGTCAGGGCCTGACACGTTGACGGCAACGGGGAAACCGTCGACGGTCACCAGCGTCGAAGGCATTTGGCCACGCTACCGTCAACCTTGTTGCGCCGAGAGCGTTTTGCCCGTCGGGCCCGTTCTCCCAGCGATCTGTCAGCCTTCACGTAGCCGATCCGACTGCTTGGTGACGATGTCGAGGAATGTCTGCGGCAGTTGAGCCTTGGGTGGCGTGGACCCTCGCGTGGCGTCCGCGGGGATGGCCTGCTGGATCGGCAGCGCGGTGCCGAACACCCCAATGCCGCCGATGTTTTCGAAAGATGCATACACACTCTTCTCGGCACCGCTCAGTGACATCGTCTGTTGGTAGACCAGTTCGTCGTCCCGCGGCATCCGCAGCCGTCTGGTGGTGATCGGAATGCCGTCCGATGTGGGGTCGAAGTACACGTAGAACTTTTCGCAGCGGGTCGCGATCGACTTGAGCTGCTCGAGGTCCAACGGTGACGTCATCACGGTCATGACAACGATGGCGCCGTCGTAGCCCGCGCGGTAGGTGGCGGCGCTCCCCTTGCCGCGCTCGGCGGTGGCGGCGATCGCGTCGGTCAGCCCGTTCGAGCAGCCCGGCGGCCGGGACAGCATGGCGGACGCCGGGCTGCCCCCGCCGCCGGGCTGGCCGGGTTGGTCGACGATCCGGTCGTAGACCACGCCGGGCGGGAAGTCGGCGGCGGTCAGCACACCCTTCTCCAGCTTGGCGCCCGGCCAGGTGGCCGTACCGGCGACCAGGTTCGCGCAACTCGTCGACACCATGGCGACGGTCAGCAGAACCGTCAGCGCAGACGCCTGCGCATACTGCCTGATCATGGCTACCAGGCTACCCACGCAGTCCCGTCGTGACAGCGGGCCGGGACGGGGGTCCGTTCTCCAGCAGGGTCACGACCGCATCGACGTCAAGGTGCGCGGTCAGCAGATCCGCCATCAGGTCGAGCTGGGCATCGCGTCGCGCGCCGACGTCGACATCGTCGGACACGACGAAGCCGCGCCGCCCCGCGGCAGCGGCGGCCCGGGTGAGCCATTCGCGGCGGAACTCATCGTTGTCCATCAGCCCGTGCCAATGGGTTCCGAACACCGGGCCGCTGCCCCCTGCTGTCTGGATGCCCTGCGCCGAGCCGTCGACGTCGAACCAGCTTGGCGCGGCGCTGCGGGCCAGTTTGCCGTGGTGGATCTCGTAGCCGCGCAGTGGTGCGTCCCAGGTGCGCAGCGTCTTGTCCGGCTCGAAGACGATGTCGGCGTCCAGCAGGCCTAACCCGTCGACAGGCCCGGCGCCGGATTCGACGAGGTCGTCGATGCGCCGGCACAACATTTGGAAGCCGCCGCAGATGCCCAGCACCGCAGAACCCGACCGGGCGTGCGCGACGATGCCGTCGGCCAGGCCGCGGTCCCGCAGCCAGCGCAGGTCGGCCACCGTGGCCTTGCTGCCCGGTATGACGATGACATCGCAGTCGGCCAGGTCCGCCGGGTCGGTGACCCAGCGCACCAGCACACCGGGCTCGCACGCCAGCGCCTCGACGTCGGTGGAGTTGGAGATTCGGGGCAACCGGATCGCGGCCACCCGCAGCCACTGCTCGCCGAGCGGCGGTGCCGCGATGCCGACCAGGCGATGAGCCAGCACCGACACCGAATCCTCGGCGTCCAGCCACAGTCCATCGGCGTACGGGAGCACTCCGTAGGTAGGGCGGCCGGTGAGCTCGCGCAACTGGTCGAGCCCGGGCGCCAGCAGCGCCAGATCGCCGCGGAACTTGTTGACGACGAAGCCGGAGATAAGGGCCTGGTCGTCGGGTGAGAGCACCGCGACGGTACCGAACAGATGCGCCAGCAGGCCGCCGCGGTCGATATCGCCGACGAGTATCACCGGCAGCCCGGCGGCCTGCGCCAGTCCCATGTTCGCCAGATCGGTTGCCCGCAGGTTGATTTCGGCGGGCGAGCCGGCACCCTCGCAGATGACGGCGTCGAATTCGCTTCGCAGACCGGCCAGTTCGTCGGCCACCAACGCAGCGAGCCGGGCCCGATGCTGGACATAGTCGGAGGCGCTGACCACGCCGGCGACCTGTCCGCGCAGCACCAGTTGCGAGGTCCGGTCACTGCCCGGCTTGAGCAGCACCGGGTTGAACCGCACACTGGGCGCCAGACCGGCGGCGCGGGCCTGCATCGCCTGCGCGCGGCCGATCTCCCCACCTTCCACGGTCACCGCAGAGTTGTTCGACATGTTCTGCGCCTTGAACGGCGCGACCCGAATCCCCTTGCGCGCCAGCAGCCGGCACAGTCCCGCGACCACCATCGACTTACCGGCGTCGGAGGTGGTGCCCGCGATCAGCAGCGCGCCCGCGGTCACGGGATGCTCACCGGTCCCCGCCTCCGGGCGAGCAGACACAGAGTCGCACACATAGCGCCGAAATCATGCGATTCTGCGTCTGCTCGCGCAGGTAACCGGTCACACCAATGTCAGGATCTCGGCGCCGTCGTCGGTGACGACCAGGGTGTGCTCGAATTGCGCGGTCCATTTGCGGTCCTTGGTGGCAACGCTCCAGCCGTCGTCCCAGATCTCGTAGTCCAGCGCCCCGAGGTTGATCATCGGCTCGATGGTGAACGTCATCCCCGGCTCGATGATCGTGTCGACGGCGGGCTGGTCGTAGTGCAGCACCACCAGCCCGTTGTGGAACGTGGTGCCGATCCCGTGACCGGTGAAGTCGCGAACCACGTTGTAGCCGAACCGGTTTGCGTACGACTCGATGACCCTGCCGACGACGGACAACGCCCGGCCGGGCCGGACGGCCTTGATCGCGCGCATCGTCGCCTCGTGGGTGCGCTCGACGAGCAGCCGGTGCTCCTCGGATACGTCGCCGGCCAGGAAGGTCGCGTTGGTGTCGCCGTGCACCCCGTCGATGTAGGCGGTGACGTCGATGTTGACGATGTCACCGTCCTGGATCACCGTCGAATCCGGGATGCCATGGCAGATGATCTCGTTCAGCGAGGTGCAGCACGACTTCGGGAAACCCTTATAGCCCAGCGTCGACGGATAGGCGCCGTGGTCGACCATGTAGTCGTGCGCCACCCGGTCGAGGTGGTCGGTCGTCACTCCGGGAGCGACGGCCTCGCCCGCCTCGGCCAGCGCTCCCGCGGCGATCCGGCTCGCGACGCGCATCTTCTCGATGACCTCGGATGTCTGCACCCACGGCTCGGTGCCCTCCTGCACCGTCGCTTTCCATGCGTATTCCGGACGTGCGATCAACTTTGGGACAGGCAGCGTCGGCGACAGCACGCCGGAGCCGGCCCGGTCCCCGAGTCGCTGCGCTCCTGCCCCAGGCGACGCGGTACGAGCGGTGGTCATAATCCCAGCTTAACGGGTCAGCGACGCCACAATCTCGACCGGCGTGGACCGCGCAGGTGCACCGAGCCGCCCACCACGCGGCCGGTCAGCACCATGTGCGGTGTGCCCTCGGCGGGTGCGTTCTTGCGGTGGTCGCGGGCGCTGCCGACGTAGACCTCGACATCGTCGATCGAGGCGCTGGCGCCATCGGGCAGCCGGATGTCCACCGAGCCGGCGACCATGTCCAGTTGGACGACGACGACCGGTCCGGCGAAGCGGGCACTCGTGAGGTCCAGGTCGATCGAGCCCAGCCGGTGCACCAGCGCCAACCGGC
>JAOPWF010000071.1 GCA_025965815.1 Mycobacterium sp. | reverse complement strand
TGCGTGCTGGTCGAAGGACCAATGACGACGTTACCGATGTATCCGCGGTTGACGCCTGGCACTGGCTGCCGGCGGGCCGCCACCAAACCGGCGCTACGGTGTCCGCGCGTTAGGGTGCTTTGGTCGGCCTCAGTGAACACGCCGATAGAAAAGTTGACACATCCATGACTGCACCAGCAGAAGCGTCGACGCTCGAATCGCGGGTCGGCCACTACTACCAGATGGACGGCACCTACCTGGTGGGCCGCGAGAAGGTACGCGAGTACGCCCGTGCAGTGCAGGACTACCACCCCGCGCATTGGGACGTCGCCGCCGCCGCGGAGCTGGGGTATTCGGACCTGGTGGCGCCGCTGACGTTCACGTCGACCCCGGGGATGACCTGCAATCGCCGCATGTTCGAACAGGTGGTCGTCGGTTACGACACCTATATGCAGACCGAAGAAGTCTTCGAGCAGCACCGCCCGATCGTGGCCGGCGACGAACTGTACATCGACGTCGAACTGACGTCGGTGCGCAGGATCGCCGGCAGAGACCTGATCACCGTGACCAACACCTTCACGGACACGGCCGGCGAGCGGGTGCACACCCTGCACACCACCGTCGTTGGCCTCACCGCCGAGGACCTCAATCCGGCGATCAAGACGGCCGTGCAGAAGACGATGATGCACGACGTGGACATCTTCGGAATCGGCGAAGAGGAGTACCACAAGACGGTGCGCCCGGAGGGCGAGGTTCGGATCGCCGAGGGAGGCACCACCCGCACGCCAGGAACGCCGTCCTTTGATGACGTGAAGGTCCGCAACGAGCTACCGGTGCACCACACCCGACTGTCCCGCGGCGACCTGGTGAACTACGCCGGCGTGGCCGGTGACGCCAACCCCATTCACTGGGACGAGGACATCGCCAAGCTGGCCGGGCTGCCCGATGTGATCGCCCACGGGATGCTCACCATGGGTTTGGGTGCCGGATTCGCCTCCGCATGGTCGGGCGACCCCGGTGCGGTCACCCGCTACGCGGTGCGACTGTCTGCGCCCGCGATCGTGTCGGCCACCGACGGCGCAGACATCGAGTACAGCGGCCGGATCAAGTCATTGGACCCGGAAACCCGCACCGGGGTCGTCATCGTCGCCGCTAAATCCGGTGGCCGGAAGATCTTCGGCCTGGCGACGTTGGACGTCCGCTTCCGCTGACCCGGCGGCCCCGGCGATGGCGGCGGCGTTCACTGTTTCTCATCCCACCGGCGCGGATCGATTTCCAGCGCGGCTCCGTCCCACTTGCCGCGCTCAGCGGCCGCAGGTCAGTAATCCCAGACGGCCGGTACGCAACGAAAGACGTCGCCAGCGACCGCCACCCGGCAGACGGACGGGAACGACAGGTGAGTGGCCACCGGCGGCTCGCCGGTCGCCGCCAGCTCCCGCAAAAAGACGGACCCGGACGCGGGCCGCCTCCTCGGGGTCGTGTTCGAAGCCGTTGAACCACTCGGGGCGGTCGAACGCGACCTGGAACACGGCACCCCGGCGGCATGGACGTGCGGGAAAAACCGGGCGACTCCCAGAACTCGGCCTCGGCGGCCGCCACGTGGACCCGCAGGTCCGGACGCAGCCGGCCCTTCAGCCCGTCGGCGAGCAGCCCACCAACGTGGTCCATGTGCATGTGGGTAAGCACCACGTCGGTCACGGATGCGGGGTCGATGCCGCGGCCTCCAGTCGCAGGGCCAACAGCCCGGCCCGGGGGAAGTCCGGGAACTCCACCCCTAACCCAGCGTCGATGAGTACGGTCCGGCCGCCGCTACGCACCACGACCACGTTCAGCGGCCAGTCGAGCACCAATTCCCTTGCTGCTCAACGGCGTCGCTCTCGGCGTATACCGCGCGGACATGGTTGCAGATAGATTGAGAAGGGGCAAACGCACAAATGGTCCTGTAACGAAATACCCTGGGCGACAATGTAACTCGCAGCAGTGAACTGCCATAGAAAATAGGTTTAGGTTCCCATCGTAGGCGACATCTCCGGCGTGCACTGGCCTGGAGCTTCGCCAGTTGTCTGACGGTGAGATCAACTTCGTTTGTCTCACGGAACCCTTCATTTCCTACGGCTTGCCGGGGACGTCCGCTATAAACTCCCGAGGGCCTGCCGAATGGCCCACCACATCCTCGAGCGTCCAGTAGTCCGAGTGGGTCCATATCCCCGACGACGCCAGGTGGGGAACTTCGAATCCTTCGGCGGCGAGCCGTCGTGGAGGCGGAATGCGCGCGCTGCGATGAAGGCTACTAGGTCGAGCGGTTCCCATCGGTTCGTCCAGGACCCGATGGACTCAGGCAGCTGTACGGGGGCTCGGATCATCTCGTGTCAGGTAGTCATTCCCATAGCGCAGGCCCGTTCTGCGGGCGGCTGTCGGTAGATACTCAGCAGGGTCGGGCAGAAACATACGTACCAAGGCGGCCAACTGGTCTGATTCGGCTGCCTTCTCGAGCGAACGCAGAACCCCTACGGGGCTGCGCCCAACGAGCCTGTCGAGTGTCGTCTTGACCTCGTCGACCACTCGTGCGGTTGCAAAACCTCCGCCGCTCGGCATGCTGCCACCGTGAATCTCGTCCGCCGAGCGCACCAGTTTGCTCAGCGACGACTCCACGGCCGCGCGTCTGCTGTCACATTCCTTCCAGATCTCGGCATTGAAGCCGAAAAGGTCGACATGCTGCTTGTCAAGCGCGTCGTAGAGCTCTTGGCCGCCAACCACTTTCGCCCGCGCGAAGCAAGGAGAGTAAACGTTCGAGGTCCGGCGGGTGTGACAACTCGACTTCCCAGGCGCGCTCATCCACAAAATCACCAAGCACGCTCAGCCGGCCCAGAAGTAGATTCATGGCACACAAGCCCCACAGCGCGCCCACCGTTGCGGTCGTCTTGAAGATGTCCTGTTCGCCGAAGGACTCGAGGAACGGGTTGACATGCAGCGTCAAACCTAAATT
>JAOPWF010000066.1 GCA_025965815.1 Mycobacterium sp. | reverse complement strand
CCTACATGCACCCGGAGGACCGGGCGATGCTGACCGATCCGATCCGGGGTTTCGGGCCGCGGCTGGCACAGGTCCTCGCCGGCGCCATGTTCCGCGAGCCCAAACAGGTCACCGAGTTCGAGCCCAGCGGCGACAAGCTTTCGCTCGGCGGCATGACGGTCACCGTCGACCACACACCCGGACACACCCGCGGCTCGGTGGTGTTCCGGCTGGCGACCGGTGTGCACGACACGGTGTTCACCGGCGACACGCTGTTCCACGGATCGATCGGCCGAACGGACCTGGACGGCGGCAGCGGCCGCGACCTGCTGAACTCGATCGTGACAAAACTGTTGGTGCTCGACGACGACACCGTGGTACTACCGGGACACGGCGAGTCGAGCACCATCGGCATCGAACGCCGCACCAACCCCTTCCTCGAAGGTTTGACGTTGTGACTGAATTTCAGGCGCCCAAGGGCGTACCGGACTACCTGCCCCCGGAGTCGGCGCAGTTCGTCGCGGTGCGCGACGGCCTGCTCGCCGCCGCGCGCAGGGCCGGCTACGGCGACGTGGAACTCCCCATCTTCGAGGACACCGCGTTGTTCGCCCGCGGCGTGGGCGAATCGACCGATGTGGTGTCCAAGGAGATGTACACCTTCGCTGACCGCGGCGACCGCTCGGTGACCCTGCGGCCGGAGGGCACCGCGGGGGTGATGCGGGCGGTCATCGAGCACGGTCTTGACCGTGGCCCGCTCCCGGTCAAGGTCTGCTACGCCGGGCCGTTCTTCCGCTACGAGCGCCCGCAGGCCGGCCGCTACCGACAGCTGCAGCAGGTCGGCGTCGAGGCGATCGGCGTCGACGACCCGGCGCTGGACGCCGAGGTGATCGCGATCGCCGACGCCGGATTCCGGTCACTGGGCCTGGAGGGATTCCGGCTGGAGATCACCTCACTCGGCGACGACACCTGCCGCCCCGAGTACCGCGAGCTACTGCAGGACTTCCTGCTCAAGCTGGATCTGGACGAGCCCACCCGCAGACGCGCCGAGATCAACCCGTTGCGGGTGCTCGACGACAAACGCCCCGAGGTGCGGGCGATGACCGCCGACGCGCCGGTGATGCTCGACCACCTGTCCGACGTCGCCAAGCAGCACTTCGAAACGGTGCTCGCCCACCTGGATGCCCTCGGCGTGCCGTATGTGATCAACCCGCGGATGGTGCGCGGGCTGGACTACTACACCAAGACCACCTTCGAATTCGTGCACGACGGGCTCGGTGCGCAGTCCGGTATCGGTGGCGGCGGGCGCTACGACGGGCTGATGCGTCAGCTCGGCGGAAAGGATCTGTCCGGCATCGGGTTCGGCCTCGGCGTGGATCGGACCATGTTGGCGCTGCGGGCCGAGGGCAAAAACGTCGGCGGCACGTCGCGGTGCGACGTGTTCTGCGTTCCGCTGGGGGAGCAGGCCAAGCTGGAGCTCGCGAAGGTCGCGGCCGCCCTGCGCGGCGCCGGTCTGCGGGTCGACATGGCCTACGGTGACCGGCCGCTGAAGGGCGCGATGCGCGCCGCGGACCGATCGGGCGCGACGATCGCCCTGGTCGCGGGCGACCGCGACATCGACGACTCGACGGTGGGCGTCAAGGAGCTGTCCACCGGCGAGCAGGTGTCCGTGCCCACCGAATCGGTTGTCGCCGAGGTGCTCTCGAGGCTGAACCGCTAGCGCCTCACCTGCGGCCGTGTACCGCGGCGGTGAGTACCGCGTTAAGGTGCCCGATCCCGCCGGAGAACGGGTTCCCCCGCGCCAGAACCCGTGAACTGTGTGGCGTCACCGCGAGCAGTCTCGGCGAACTTGAGGTGAGCTGCATGCTGCGCTGGAACCGGACTTGATTCAGCGGGGCAACGACGACGCCGTGCGCGTCCATGAACACCCCTGCGGCCCGGTCGAACACCGCCACCGGCCGGTATGTGCTCAGCGGCTTTGTGCGGCTGCGGCGGATGGCGCGGATAACCGCGAATGTGATGCCCGCGGCCACCAATCCGAGCGCGAGCATTCCGCCGGCGAAACTCGCGGCAACGCCTGATTCACCGCCGCTCGTGGTGGCCAGCACAACGGTGACGGCGCCGAACCCACCAAGCACCAGCGCCACGACCCACAGCACGAACGCGGCCACCTCCAGCGGCCCGTCCTCGGCAACCACCACCCCGCCGACCTCGGTGATGGTTCTCGGCTCCGCCGGTCCGCTGATGCCCGGAGCTTGCCATGGTGTCGCGCCCCGCGGGCCGCACTTCGTTGCACAGCCGGCGGGTGTGTAACGATCGGGTACCGTCGCCAGATATGTCGAACATGGGAAATGCGACAGCCAGGGTCGGGGCGGCACTGTTCGTAGCGGCTGCGGGACTAGCGGCCACACATGCCACGTCAAGTGCCGACCCAGGCGCCCATCAGGTCCGGTACACGGTCACCACCACCAGTGCACTGCAGGCCCAGATCTATTACATGGCCACCGAGCCGCCCAGCCAGTCCGCGTTCAACGCCGACTCGTCGCCGTACCTGATCAACGTCAGGGTTCCGGTCAGCCCGGAGGCGCCGTGGGTCTACGAGACCACGCTCAACGACACCACCCAGTGGGCGATCGTCAGCGCCAGCGGCGGCCTGCGGGTCAACCCCGAATTCCACTGCGAGATCGCGGTCGATGGCGTGGTCGTGGTCTCCGAGCAGGGTGGCAGCGGCGTGCAGTGCGCGTTGCGTCCCTGGTGAGCTGACCCGCGAGAACTCAGTCTGCAAACACGTAGACCCAGGCGGCTGCGCCAGAGCGCAGCGGCACTTCGACGCGGCGATAGTCGTCCACCTCGTACTCGTCGGCGGCGGCCAGTTCGGTTGGGCTGATGGCGAACACCGTGCCCTCCACCGCGGCTCCGGGACGGCACGTCGGCTTCAGGATGGGATGGCGGTCGCTACCGCTGGTGGCGATGACGCGCGGGTCGGTGATGGTGACGTATTCCAGGTCGAAGCCGACGATCGCGTCCGGTCGGCCGTCGAGCTCGCGACCGAAGGTGCTCTGCTGCACCTCGGGCTGGCGCAGCGTCCCGTAGGAGAACAGCAGCTCGGTGTTCGCTGTCATAGCCGCACAGTCAACCAAGCCCAGGGTCAGCCCGCGCGTCGAGCGGTACCGGCACCAACCGCACGACGCTGCTCGACGCACTCCGCGACCACCTCGGTGTCGCGGCGCACATTGACAGTTGCTCGCCGGCCTCTCCGCCGTGCACTCATGGCGGTGCTCTATATTGCCATCGGACAAGGTCTGACTTGCCCCAGGCTGTGCTGCCACCGCGACCCATGCGGCGTCGGGTCAGCGGCGGTCGCGATCTCCTGTTGAAGTGGCGCGTCTAGCCCCCGTCGCCTGAGAGACGGACTTCGGCAAGTGGGTTCGGACCTGTTGCGAACTGGTGGCGGACCCCCAACACCCGAGATCGATGGTACGTGTTGACCTCGCCTCGAGGCCTGAAGCCCCTGTTGGACAGGTGCTTTGGTCATCTGTACGGTGACGGTTAGTCCGCCACTGCGGACAGCGAGCAGGAGGCATCGGTGGCGGACATGCCCGACACCCAGGTCGAGCACTGGTTAGCAGTCGCAGCCCGTGAGCGAGCCGAAGCCGATGCCCTGGCGGAGACGGACTAGGCCGGAGCCGAGAACCATCAAGGCCAAGCACACGCCGCCACCTACACGGCTGGCGCCTTCGCCGCGGCATGGGTGCGCCAACGTGT
>JAOPWF010000054.1 GCA_025965815.1 Mycobacterium sp. | reverse complement strand
ACCGCGTTGTTTGTTGGTCAGTTTCTTGCTGGGCGGAGGTGTGCGGTTAGGCATGGTCGCTAGAACTGCTGTTCTGGGAGCGACTGTGTCGCTCGGGTCATGGGGCTGCTCGACAGCGGTGGGGTGGCCCCCAGCGGGCAGCCGTTGGCGTGGTCGCGGGCGGCGAATGACGCCGTGCCGCAAGTGCAGCGGCGCAGCTCGGCCGGGAACGGCGCCTCGGCGTCCTGTTCGGTCACGGGCGTGGCCTAGCTGTAAAACCACTCTGACGAATCGGCGAGGTCTTTCACGTCCACGTCGGTGGCATGGCCCATCTCGCGCAAGGGGATTGCCGTCTCGTCGGCGATGCCGGCGAGCACCTTTTCCATTCCGGGATCGGCCTCAAGCAGCGTGATCCAGTGGCGTTTACGTGCGGCGGTGATCGCGCCTCGGTCGATTGCCTTGTCTACCTTGGCTTCGACGTCGGCCTGCCTGGCTGCGGCGGCGATCCGCCTGCCCTCGAGTGCGTCACGTTTGAGCGCTTCGTGGGTGTCGTGGTCAACCACGTCGAGGCCGTGCCGGCGCGCGGCCGCGGCGATCGCGGACGGCGCACCGACGTCGCCGCCCGGCTGGTTTTCCTCGGATTGCTCGTCGGCGGCCAGGTCGGCGATGGTCGCCTTCACCACCTCGGGGTCGGTGGCGCCGGGCGCCGCCGCGGGCAGACCCAAACCGGCCAGCAGTTGGGTTTCCTCGTCGTCGTTGTAGTCGAGTGTGAGCGCCATGAGTGTTCTCCTTAGCTGCCGGACAGGCTGGTAATGGTCTTGGCCCTGAACGGGGACGTGACGGCGATAGCCGGCACGACAAAAGTTTGCACCCAGTTTGACCGGGTCGGGTAATCGTCCCAGACCTCGGTAACGAGACCGTACTCAAACCCCACGGCGCCCACTTGGCCCTTTTGCGCTAGGTAGGCGATGCCGGCGGGGATGCGCGGGGAGATAAACATTTCCACCCCAACCGATTTCAGCATGTCGTCCAAACCTTCGGCATACGCGGTGCGCAGCTGCGTCGCTTGTTCAGGGTGGACCACGAGCAAATCGAACACCGTGCCGAGTTCGTCTAAATCGGCGAGTTGCTGCGCCTGCGCAAAATGCGCCGTTGGCCGGCTCGCTGATGGTGTGATTGCGTCTAGCGGACCGACGAATTTCAGGTTGGCCCAGCCGTTTGCGGGTGCGAAGGCGCCGATGTTGGCGGCCTGCAACGCGGAAACCACCCGGTTGTCAAGTTTGCGTGTCAGGGTATTGGCGGCCTGGATAGTTTGCTGGTCCAAATAGTTGACGTTGTTGCGGGTGATCACTTCCACCGGTATACGGAATTTGCACCCCCAGTCTTCGACGAGGGCTAATTTGACGTCGGGGTCTAATCCGCGAACTGTGGCGTATTCGTCGCCGGGTGCGCGTTTCTCCACGTTATCGGAGAGGAAGAAGTCGCCCGTTGTGATCGTCGAGTACAGCATTCCGCCGCCGGACACGGGTGCGCCGGTGCGAAAGAACTTCGGCAGCAGGATTTGCTGGGCGGCGAGTTTTGCGATCTGGTTGCGAATCAGGGTCGGCGTCTTCAGGGCGTAGTCGACTGTTAGCTGCCGCCCGGTCAAACTGGGCAATAGGGGCGATGTCATGGTGTCGGTCTCCCGTTCCTAGAAAAGCGCCACGAGGGCTTCGGCGCCGACGGCGGCTGCGGCGATGGTGTACCCGGCCGGCTTGCCGCTGGACACGGCGACGGCCTTGCCTGCGGCGTCGGATTGCACGTCGACACCCGCGGCTAGGGCGGCGGCGCCGCAGATGACGCGCACCACCCCATTGCGGGCGACACCAACCAACTGGCCTGCGGCCGCGTCGAACGCCGCGACGCCGAACACCCGGCCGCCCGCGGTGGCGGTCGCTACCGAAATGGATCCAGCCATGGTGCGGTCACCCGCGATGCCCAGAAATGTTTTCGCCACCACCGGCGCGAACGCCTCACCGGTGATGTTCCGGCCAGGCGCATAAGCGTGGACGTCCAGATTGTTCAGAACCGTGCTCATGGTTCTCCTTTCGTTGCGATGGTTCGGTGGGTTCGGCGCCGCCGCGCCGCTGCTACCGCCACGGTCCGTTGCCGCGCGGCGGCGTGATCGGCGGGACGGAACACGCTGGCGGCGAACACGACGCGGCGCGCCGAGGCGGCCAGGTCGACGCCGAACAGCTCGCCGACGTCGGCGAGCCCATCCACTCCAGGAAGCTCCGCGCCCAACAGAGCAACGGATTCGATGACCAACTTCCACACCTGGCCGTCGGCCGCGGTGTATCCGATCAGGGCTTCCACGGATCTTTGGGGCCACGCTTTTGGCATCAGCGAAGCCACAGCTTTGGGGACGTTTTCGAAGTCGCCGACCAGTGTGTTTCCGCCGTCGGTGAGGCGTAAATTCGTGACGCGCCCGAGCGCCGGGGCCGCGTCACGCAGAGGCCCGACGTGTCCCAATTTAATGACGGGCGAACGAATTACGCCAGCACGGTATGCGGCGACAGCGGACCGAAGATCGGCGGCCGTCACCACCCAAGTCCCAGTGGATATCTCGTGGACACCGCACCGGACTAATGGGACGGCGGGGATGGTGCGGACGTCAACGGGCATGACCGGCCCTGTTTTCGCGCGGCGATGCGTTCGGCGCGGGCGACGACAGTTGCGGCCGGGAAGAGGTACCTGCTGCCGGCGCGATGGGCCGGTAGGAGCCCGCGGCGCCGCAAATATCTGACGTTCGACACCGAACATCCCAGGACGGCAGCGACCTCCGCTGGGCCAAGCAAGTCATAGGCTCGAATGTCACCCGGATCGGGTGATCCCGCACGCCCCGTTTGCGTTCTGTTTGCGCTCGCGCTAGAAGAGTCGACTGTGAGGCGCAGTCTGCGGGCCAGATCGGCTACGCGGGCGGCCGGCCGCATTTGTCTGCAAGCGGTGTCCAGCACGTCGGCGAGGAGGCGGGCGTCGTCGTCGCTGATAAACACGCCGTGCTGGTTGTTGATGCTCACGGGGTGTCGCCGCCGGGGTCGTCGTCGGGCAGGAATGGCACGTCGGCGACCCGCGCAAGTTCGGCCACAAGCGCGGCGTCGCATGCCGCGGCGTCGTGCCGGTGCGCGTCAACGATCGGCGCTACCGATCGGAACACCGCGCCCGGCGTCAAACCGCGCCGCCGATAACACTCGCGCAACGCCAATTCGACGGCCACCTCCCGCATTTTGGTGTCGCCACGTATCTGGCCAAGGGCGTTCATCGCGCCGGCCCGGCGACACCGATCGTCGAAGTCGCGGTCGGGTTCAGTCGGGCTGGTCACTTGCCGTCCACCCGTATGTCTTCGAGATACAGGCTCAGCCGGGCGATTTCGGTGCGCAGGTTGGTCGTCATCACCACCGGTTCGTTGGCGAAGTCGTGCAGCAGGCGCAACAGCGCCGGGAGTAGTTCGGCTTCGGCGTCGTGGCCGAACTCTGTTGCGGCGGTCTGGCGCGCCAATGTCAGGCCTTCGGGGTATACGCCGGCCCAGAGGGCGTAAACCAGGGTTTGGGCGGCGCGCAGCCGGATCCGGATGTGCCGGCGCGGGTCGTCCGGGTCGACGGTCGGTTCACTCATGGCTGGGCCGCCACGACGCGGTTCTCCATCGGATTGTGTTGCGACAGCGCGCTTGTGGGCGGCACTTGAGAGAAGCCACGCCTCCGCTCGTTCGTCGACGGGACCTTCTCCGTAGCGGATACGTTCCTCGGCAGGCTCGGCTCCGTACCGGTCGAAAAGCCAATCCTTGTGTTCCTCGAGTTTGCGGGCGCTGGCCGCGCATTGGGCTTCGTAGTGGTCCACCTCGCGGGCGTAGGCGCGTTGCACTGCGCGGATCGCCGCGTCATGGCCCACCGTGATCGCTAATGCGTCGGCAAACGCGCGGCCGAGCGCGATGGCGTGGCAGCACAGCTCCCGGATGCTGTCGGGGTTAACAACCGCCGCGGTAACCCACCTGTCCCACCTGTTGCCGAAGGGCGGCGTTGTAGCGGGATCAAACTCGGGCACACGACCACGGGCGGCAATATAGGCCGGTGTGTTGATGACGTCCTCGCCTTCAAGGTGTTCGAGCAGCTGCTGACACACCCGGACGCCGGTTGGTTCGCCCAGCATCCGGTCGGCGAGGGTGTCGGTGTTGGTGTCGGGGATGGCTGCGCTGGTTGGTGTTTGGTCGGTCATGGTTGGTGCTCCTTATCGGGGTTGTGGTTGGTGTGCGTAGTTGTTCGGCCGCGACATCGATCTGGCCAGTGCTGATGAGTTTCATGGCGCCGGCCCACGCTCGGCGGTTCTTGCCGCCCTGTCGCCACGCTGGCGGACCGAATCCGCCTGGCGGGCAGCGTTACCCGTCGCGATGGTGAACACGGCGCCGCGGCTACTGCAGCGGCCTGTCGCGGCGTCCGCGCACCAGTGCCGGCCGCCGCAGTAGGGGCAAAGCACGTTGACGACCCGGTGGCCGTAGGAATTGGTGCGGCGGGCACGCACCCGCGCCGCCTTCACCGCGCCTCCGGGTCGTCGACGGGCGGCGCCGACACCGAGACAAACCGCGGGCAGTCGGCGTGGTGGCCGGTGGCGATCAGGTGCCCGCACAATTCGCACCAAGGCCGTGAG
>JAOPWF010000043.1 GCA_025965815.1 Mycobacterium sp. | reverse complement strand
GCACCAGGGCGAAGTCCAGGATCACCGCGGCCCAGAACTCGACGTTGGTTTCGATCGCCAGGTCGGGCCGACGCTCGCGCAGTTCGGTCAGCGCGGCCTGCTCCAGCGCGGCGGCCACCTCGTAGCGGGGCGCCTCCAACCGTTTGGCCGTCGCCCGCAGCACCCGCGCGCGGGGGTCCTCGGCCCGGTACACCCGGTGGCCGAACCCCATTAGCTTCTCCTTGTGGTCCAGGACGCCCTTGACCACCGCCCGCGCGTCACCCGTGCGTTCGACCTCCTCGACCATCGGGATGACCCGCGCAGGCGCGCCGCCATGCAGCGGCCCGCTCATCGCGCCGATGGCCCCAGACAGCGAGGCGGCCACGTCCGCGCCTGTCGAGGCGATCACCCGCGCGGTGAAGGTGGACGCGTTCATACCGTGCTCGGCCGCCGACACCCAGTAGGCGTCGATGGCGTCCACGTGCTTGGGATCCGGGTCGCCTTGCCACCGGGTCATGAAACGCTCTGTCACGGTGGAACATTCGTCGATCGTGCGCTGCGGCACGGCGGCCTGGTAGATGCCGCGGGCGGACTGTGCGACGTAGGACAACGCCATCACGGATGCCCGGGCCAGCTGCTCCCGCGCGGTGGCGTCGTCGATGTCCAGGATCGGCTGGTATCCCCAGATCGGTGCCAGCATCGCCAGGCCGGCCTGCACGTCGACGCGGACGTCGCCGGTATGGATGGGCAGCGGGAACGGCTCCGCGGGCGGCAGGCCGTGGCCGAACCGGCCGTCCACCAGCAAGCCCCACACGTCGCCGAAGGTCACCCGACGGTTCACCAGATCTTCGATGTCGACTCCGCGGTACCGCAGCGCGCCGCCGTCCTTGTCCGGCTCGGCAATCTCGGTAGTGAACGCCACCACGCCTTCCAAGCCGGGGACGAAATCTTCGGGTACTGCAGTCATGTGCCGATTCTCGCACCCGGTTCCCCGTCCGCCGCTACCGGTCGGTAACAAGTCGGCGAACTTGTGCGGCGTACCGTTGGCGCCGTGTCAGAAGCGGACAGCGAGCACCTCGCGGCGATGCGTGCGGAGTACGGGTCGGTGGAGAAGGACGGCAGCGGCGACCTGGATGTGGACTGGCTGGACGACGGCTGGCTTGCGTTGCTGCGCACCTGGATCGGGGACGCCGAGCGTGCGGGCGTCGCAGAGCCGAACGCGATGGTGCTGGCCACCGTCGAGCACGGAAGACCGGTCAGCCGTTCGGTGTTGTGCAAAAGCGTGGACGACACCGGAATCACGTTTTTCACCAACTACGACTCCGCCAAAGGCGATGAGCTGGCGGCCACGCCGTACGCGTCGGCGACCTTCCCGTGGTATGCGCTCGGCCGACAGGTCCACGTCCGTGGGCCGGTGACCAAGGTCAGCGCGGAAGCGACCGCCGACTACTGGTCGAAGCGACCGCGCGGCTCGCAACTGGGCGCATGGGCGTCACACCAGTCGAGACCGATCGGGTCGCGGGCCGAGCTCATGGCGCAGCTCGCCGATGTCACTGAACGGTTCGCCGACTCAGACCAGGTGCCGGTGCCGCCGAACTGGGGTGGCTACCTCATCGCGCCGGCGGTCGTGGAGTTCTGGCAAGGCCGGGAGAACCGGGTGCACAACCGGATTCGGGTGACCGGAGGCCGCGTCGAACGTCTCCAGCCCTGAGCGTGGCTGGGCGGCTGTTCGCCGACACGACGCCGCTGCGGACCCCGGACTTCGCACGGCTGTGGTGGGCCGGGATCCCGACCGTCATCGGCGCGGGGCTCACGCTGTTCGCGGTACCGGTGCAGATCTACGCGCTCACCCAGAACTCGGCATACGTCGGGCTCGCCGGGGTCTTCGCGCTGGTGCCACTGGTCGTCTTCGGGTTGTGGGGCGGCGCGCTGGCCGACGCCATAGACCGCCGGACCCTGCTGATCATCGCGTCCTGCGGTCTTGCCGCTGCATCGGCACTGCTGTGGGCGCAGGCGGCGCTGTCGTTCAATAACGTCTGGATCGTGCTGTGCCTGCTGTCGGTGCAGCAGTCCTTCTATGCGGTGAACGCGCCGACCCGGTCCGCCGCCATACCGCGGATGCTGCCGGGCGAGCAGTTGCCTGCCGCCAATTCGCTCAACATGACGGTCACGCAGTTCGGCTCCATCGTGGGCCCGCTGCTGGCGGGGATCCTGCTGCGCTGGGTTGACCTGTCCACGCTGTACCTGATCGACACCATCACCTGCGTGCTGCCGATCTGGGCGACGCTGCAGCTGGCCCGGATGCCCGCGACCGAAGGGACATCGGTCGCGGGGTCGTCGCGTTGGGGATTCAGCGCGGTGCTGGAGGGCTTCCGATATCTGGCCGGCAACACCGTCGTGCTGATGTCGTTCGTGGTCGATCTCATCGCGATGATCCTCGGCATGCCGCGGGCGCTGTTCCCACAGATCGCCCACGAAAGCTTCGGCGGCCCGGTCGACGGCGGCACCACGATGGCACTGCTCGCGGCGGCGATGTCGGTCGGCGCGGTGGCCGGCGGGGTGTTCTCCGGCTGGCTGCCCCGCATCGGCAGGCAGGGCCTGGCGGTCGTGTGGTCCATCGTGGTGTGGGGGCTTGCGATGGTGGGCTTCGGGGTGGCGGCAGGCTTCGCGCACGGCCGGGCCGGGGCGATGCTGTGGGCCGCAGTGCTGTTTCTGGCCGTCGGCGGGGCTGCGGACATGGTCTCGTCGGCCTTCCGGTCGACGATCCTGCAGCAGGCCGCCTCCGACGATCTGCGCGGCCGCCTGCAGGGTGTGTTCATCGTCGTCGTCGCCGGCGGGCCGAGGGTGGCCGACGCGCTGCACGGCGCGGCCGCGGCCGCGGTCGGGACGACGGTGGCAACCGCCGGCGGTGGCGCGCTGGTCGTCGTCGGTGTGGTGATCGCGGCGATCGCGGTGCCGGCGTTCGTTCGCTACCGGGTGAACGCGTCCGCACGGGCGCCTCGTGACTGGGATCCACAAAAGCCGGAGAGTGACAAAGTCTGACTGGCGGCGATTTGCGTCCGGCGGCACTTAGGCGCGCACTTCCGTTAGCGGGGCGTACGATCCAAAGCGTGGTGCACGTGGTGGGGGAGGCCATCCCTGGTCTGCGCGAGCGGAAGAAGCAGCGCACCCGCGCGATGCTCATCGACGCGGCCCTCGACCTGTGCGACCGGCAGGGCTTCGAGCACACCACCGTCGACCAGATCGCCGCGATCGCCGATGTGTCACCCCGGACCTTCAGCCGTTACTTCGCCACCAAGGAAGCGGTGTGTCTGGCCCTCGTCGACGACGCCGTCGACGTAACCGCAGTGGAATTGGGCCGCCTGCCCGGGGACATGAATCACTTGGAGGCCCTGTACCGCGCGTCGGTGACGATGTACCGCAACACCAAGAACGCCGGCATCGGCGAACTGACGGCCCCGCGGCTGATGTGCACGCTGCGAATCATCATGTCCTCACCGACATTGCGGCAGGCGACCATGGAGTTCCGGCCGCACGCGCTCAACGTCGAGCTGGCCAGGCGGATGGACGTCGAACTCGAAGACCGAGGGCTGCAGCTGGTCGCCGCGGTGTGGGCGTCGATCATC
>JAOPWF010000034.1 GCA_025965815.1 Mycobacterium sp. | reverse complement strand
CGGATCCTGCAGCCATGCCGGTTCGATGCGATCGGGACCCGTGCTCGGACGTCTGAGGAGCACGTGCTCAATATCGGATTCGCGCCATCGCGGCTGATCTCGCAGCTTCTCCGCGATCATTGTCATTGTGGTCTGATGGATTCCGTTGACGGGAAATGATTTGTGCTTCACCCGTAGGATCGAGAGCTCGTCGTCCGGGTGGGCGGACCAGTCGCCGCTCTCGCCGGCCAGAGTTGTGCACCAGCCGGCCGCACCGGCGAGCGTGTCCCCGGAGGTTACTGCACCTGCCTGCGCGAGCAGCGCGGCGTGCACGCCGTTCCGCGCGCTGAGTCCGGTGTGCAGGAAGGGTTCCATCGTCCCTTGCGGGAAGCCGTGCTTGAGGCCTCCTGACAGGTGGGCGGCAATCGCCAGCGCCGACTCGATGGCATCTGGCCGAAGACTGAGTAGCGATGCGGTCGCGGCCGCCGCACCGAAGACGCCGATGACCGGAACGCTGCGGAAACCGCGGGCCAGGATCGTCGGCGGCGCAGCAGCACCGATGCGTCCGACGGCCTCGTACCCGACCACGACGCTCGTAAGGAACTCAAGCCCGCTCAGCCCGCGCTGTTCGGCGATCGCCAGTGCGGCGGGAACGACGTATGAGCTCGGGTGCGTCCCTTCCGCGAATCCCCCACCCCCGAAGTCGTCGCGCATCGTCGAATGGATCATCACGCTGTGCACGAAGGCGGCGTCTGGTGCCGTGACGCCGTGGCGTCTACGGATCATCGTGCACGGACCCGTTCCGTCCTCCGTGGCGCGGGCGGCCGCCTCCGCCGCCGGGTGCCTGCTCCCTTCGATCGCGTTCGCGATCGCGTCGAGCACAGTTATTTTGGTTTTCGCGAGCACGTCGGTCTGTAATGGTTGACGGGATAGCCGCCAGAGGTCTTCGGCCAGACTGTGGTCCGGTCGGTCGGTCTCGGGCATCAGAACGGCTTCGGGGAGCCAGCCGGGGTTGCGGGCGTAAACGTGGCCGGGGCACACAGGAGCCCCCCCAGGTTCGGCCACCCACTGAACTCGACGATCTCATCCGCTGCCACGGTGAAGTCGGGAATGCGTTCCAGGACCTCGAGCAGCATCTCCTGCGCCATGATGCGGCCGACATGCGAGCCGATGCACCGGTGCGGTCCGAGGCCAAACGCGAGGTGGCGGTTCTCCTCACGGTCCAGCACGACTTCGTCCGCCCGCTCAAAGACGGCCTCGTCGTGGTTGGCGGATAGCACGTTGATCATCACGCGGTCGCCCCGACGGACCGGGCAGCCACCGAGCTCGGCGTCCTTGAGAACTGTCCTGCTCATCGACTGGGTGATGGAGTAGAACCGGAGGAACTCCTCCACCGCAGAGCCGATGAGCTCGGGCCGCTCGATGAGCGTGCGGCGGTGGTCGGGGTTCGCCGACAGGAAGCACAGCGCCTTGCCGACGAGTCCCGTCGTGGTGTTCAGCCCTCCCACCGTCAACGTCCACATCACGCTGCGGAGCTGGTCCTCGGTGAGGAGTTCGCCTTCACACCTGAGGTTGGCGACGACACTTGTCACGTCCTGTGTCGGATGCCCCCGCCGCTGCAATGCGGCATCCACCATCTCCTGCTTGAGACCGACAACCGCCCCCGACGCCTCAGCCTGCTCCTTGCTGCCCTCGGGGAACCCCAACAGCCCATGGATCGTGTGCGCCCAGGTCCGCCAGTTTTCTACCGGCAGGCCCATCCGCCGCAGCGTGATGACCGCGGGCACGGGGTTGGTGTAGTCGAGGACCAGGTCCATCGCGCCGGAGGCGATGCTCTGGTCCAGGAACCAGCGGGCGGTCGCACGCATCATGGCGCGCTCGGGCTCGATCACCCGCGGTGCGAACAGGACGTTCAGCAGCCGCCGGAGCTCGTTGTGGCGGACGCCGTCGTCCTCGGAGAGTCCCATCCGTGGGAGATCCTTGTGACGCGGGATGCCGGCGACCCCGTGGAGGTCGATTCCTTCCGGCCCGCCCATTTCGAACTTGTGCGCGTAACCCGTCGCGTCGCGCATGACGGTGGCGACGGATTCGTAGTCCGACACCATCCAGAAGCCGCCGTAGTGCGAGTTCAGGGCGACCGGGTAATCCTCCCGGAACACCGCCCACGGCTCCGCCCGGCTGATTTGCCAGTCGGGCTCGTGGTGGTCGATATCGAACGTCGGTACACCATCTTGCGAGACAGCCATGGAAACCTCACTTGTTCGGACTCTCAGTGCGCGACCCTGAGGGGCAGCTTCGAGAGGGTGCGGGTGATTGGAGCCGGGAAGTAGGCCGGCGAGTCAGTGCGAGAGAGCTCGATCGTGCCAAAGCGGTCGAGGAACGTCTGCACACCCAACTCGGCTTCGATTCGTGCCAGCGTGGCGCCGATACAGTAATGACTGCCGTACCCGAAGGCGACATGGGTGCGCGCGTTCCCTCGTTCCGGGTCGAAGCGGTGTGGGCAGTCGAAGCGGGACCCGTCGTGGTTGGCGGCACCGTAGGCGACTCCCACGAGCTCACCTTCGTTGATCGGGACGCCTCCCACCTCGGTGTCACAGGTGGCGACCCGGTAGAGCAGCATCACCGGCGAGTCGCAGCGCAGTGACTCCTCGAGCACGGCCTGGAGGTGGTCTGGTTCGTTTCTCACGCGCTGCTGCAGCTCGGGGTCGGACGCGATGCGCATCATCGCCGACCCCATCCAGCTCCGCGTGGTTTCGTTGCCGGCCCCGATCATGAGAACCAC
>JAOPWF010000877.1 GCA_025965815.1 Mycobacterium sp. | reverse complement strand
GGCGTGGACCTAGTCGTGGTTTGCTAGAGAATGGTTCGAGTGGGCGATCGCCGTCGCCTCCTTCGCCCAGTGGATCAGCCGGATTTGCGCTCGATCATTAGCCTCGATTTTTCGTGCGGCCTGGTCGGGGCAGTTGGAGCCGGTGCTGGCCGGCTGTGAGGCCTCATTGTGGCAGGTGGGTATGACAGTCGGCCGGTGTCGCTCGGTGGGCGGGCGTTCCAGGGCCGGTGGGGTCGGGCGGGCGGATGGTGTGTGACGTCAGGTGAAGGCTTCCCGCAGCCGGAGCCATGCTTGGGTGATGGCGGTGGCCCATCCCCAGGTGGCGTCGATCCGTAGTCGGATTTGGCGGGCGCCGCGGGTGATGCGGGCGGCGACGTGCAGGATCCGGTACCGGAAGGTGCCGATCTCACAGGTGGCCAGATCGGGGTGGTCGGTGAAGCCGATCAGTTTGGTCCAGGCCACCAGATCTGTTGCCGCCAAGATGATTTTCAGCCATGCGGCGTTCGCGTCGGAGCGGTGACAGGGCAGGTTGCGCAGTCCGGTGGCCTTAGCTTGGCGGATCCGGTCCTCGACGCGGGCGTGTTGGCGATGCCGCAGTTCGAGGCCGCCGAGCTGCCCGTCCACCACACCGGTCGCGGTGTCGGTGATGAAGGCGGTGACGCGCAGCCCGTCGGAGTCGGTGAACCGCAGCTGAGCGCCGGGGTGCGGGCGTTCCTTGCGCAGGATCAACCGGGTCCCGGCGGGCCAGCTGCTCATCTCGACCAGCGAGGTGGCCTCGGCGACCCAGGCGCCGTCGCGGATGCCGCCGCCGGAATCGATCGCCGGATACCAGCCGTCATTCGTGTTCAGGATTTCCACCGCGTCGCGAACCCGGGTGTCGACGGCGTAGCCGAAGGAGAAACCCACCCCGGCGGTGCGGCAGGCGTCGGCGAAGGTGTGGGTGGCACCAGCGGAATCGCAACGCACCAGAATCTGTGGTCCACCTCGATCGTCGGGGGTGGGCCGGTAGTCCGCTGGTAGCGCGTCCAGCGCCCACCCCAGCACGGTGACGTGGTCAGCAGCGGTGTTACTGCCCGCGTTGCCCGCTCGCAGCAGCCCGGCCAGGGCTTCCCCGCCGGCGATCTCGGGGCGATCCAGAAACGCCAGCAGCGGATGTTGACCCCACGTCTTCTTCCAGGTCGCGGCCGCGTTCTCTTTGTTGTCGGAATGGTCGATCGTGATGGTGGCATCGACATCGAGGTGCAGCCATTCCCCAGGCCCGGGGGCGGCACCGGCAGCCCACGCGCGGGCCCTGGCCTGGGCGCGGGCGGCGCGGATCGCGGGCAGATGTTCTGCGTCGACCCGCGCATCGACCAGCCGCCACATCGTGGTCGTCGACGCGGCGGCACCGAAGACATGTTCACGATCACCACAGCGCTGCCCGACACCGTCGATGCAGTCCGCCCCGCCGGCCACCGCAGCGGCCAGATCGGCGAAGACCGCGCCAGGCTCATAGGCCCACGGGCCGCGATACGTGTCGGCCACCGCGGCGGTGACCCGCGTCGACAACCCGGTCAGATCCGCCACCTCCCGCACCATCCCCATCCCGGCATGCGACACCATGCCCGTCCGCGGACACCCGGGAAACCGCTGCGCTACTCTTCACCTGCGAAGTGCCTCTCCGCCAGCATCGTGGAACCGTAGAGAAGTTCCCATTATGCCTTGCAGGACAGGCACTTTCGCCTATCTACACGCCCTGACCTCGGCAATTTCGCGAGAAATCCAGGTTAGACCGGGCCCATCGGCACCGATCCGGCCATCACTGTTGGAGATGACCCAGTACCGCGACACCGCGACCGACGACATCCTCGATGACGAGCAGATTCATGATGAGTACATCGTCGCTGCCGGCAACCTCGACGACCGTGAGGCCGTCACTTTCGGGGAGTGGGTGGAAGCAATGGCCGCTGAGGGCCGGTCGTCGGGGGTCGACGACATGGCTGACAACGAGGGTGTCGGCTGATGTCGTCACTACGCACCGCAAGGAGCTGGTCGTTAAATCTCCTGATATTGCGCGGCGCGGGCCAAAGCGAGACTAGGACGGCTTGATTGAAGTACGGGCGCATCATGGGCATCTGGTCAGGACATAGTTCACGTCCTGCGGCGCTGACGATCGCTACTGCATCTCCTCGGTAATTTGCGGCGCTGTACGCGCGCGTTGTCGCCGAGGACGGTTCGCTGACGCCGGGGGACTGGGTCGCGGTGACGCCGCCGCGGGTCCCCGACCTGCTGCTGCGCGCCCACGTGATGGCGGCCTACCTGTCGCAGGACTGGGGCTGAGAAATACAGCGGACTCTAATCACCCGGAGAGATCCGGATCGGGCCGTAAGTGCACCGGCATTGCTGTGGTGGTTGTTTTCCATGTGCCGTACTGGTCCTGACGCTAAGCCACGATTCAACCGATTAGCCCGGCGCCGGGCCCCAATCTGTATGCCACTCATGGGAATACGGCGGGTTAGACCGTCTACGCCTGATGCCGGACAGCGGGGCCACATTCGTCCTAGGATTTGGCATCAAGCGTGTTACCCTCAACCGACTAATGGGCGCAATTCAACGCAGTTATGGCTGCGACTCGGCATAGTGGAGCTTGATTGGGGGTCCGTGTGAGCGTCAATGTAGCGGACCCGCCGCTGACTGAGTCTGAACCCGATATCCAGCCGTCTCGTCGCGATCGGAAGCAGCTCATCTGGACGGGCAGCGGAGTCGCACTTGGCGTTGTCATCGGGGTCGTCGCGGCATTGGTCATGCTGGTGCCGGACGACCATCCCTCCGCGCCCGGTCTCAAGGATGAGTCATCCGTCAGCAGCGCGAACGTGGGCATGAAGCAAGTGCCCGAAGCCCAGCTTCCGGCGCCAGTTGTCCCAGCTCCTCCGGTCAGCCCCCCAGCCGAACCAGCGTCGGCGGTAGCTCCGGCTTCCGCGCCGACCGATCTGAAGTCGATGCTGGTACCGTCGGCGACTCCAGTCGGCCCGCCGAGGGCGCCGCAGTTCGGACTGCCGAACGTCAGCTTGCCGCAGGGCGGACTGCCGAACGTGAACTTGCCGGCGCTCGGATGGCCGAGCGTGAATTTACCGAATGTGTATTTGCCGGATGTCGTCTTGCCGAGCCTGAATGTGAATTTGCCGGGTCTGAACTTCGGGG
Source organism: Mycobacterium sp. (assembly GCA_025965815.1). Classification (GTDB taxonomy): domain Bacteria; phylum Actinomycetota; class Actinomycetes; order Mycobacteriales; family Mycobacteriaceae; genus Mycobacterium. The sequence continues at coordinate 1,736 of JAOPWF010000877.1, read as the reverse complement.
ATGCCTGGGCTCTGTTGCTCGGGCTCACACAGCCGCCGCCGCCGCAGCTCCCGCCGCCGCCGGACCTGTCAACACTTCTCGTCGGGTTAACCCAACTACCGCCACTTCAGTTCGGGTTACCGCAACCACCGTCATTGCAAGTCGGGTTACCGCAATTCCCGCCAATCGGGCTGCCGCAGCTGCCGCCGCCACCGTCGTTCCAGCCGCCGCCGCTGCCCCCGCCGCCGCCGCCATTCCAGCTGCCGCCGCCGCCGTTCTGATCCTGACGAACTGGCGCATACGGTCGCACTGACAGTCCGCCCCATCCCCGCTGCGTACCTCGGACGTGATCGTGAGGTGCGTGCCGACACCCTCAAAGCGATCGCTACGTCGCATCGGTGCGGGTCATAGCGGCTGGCCGAGTGGCCGAGCGCATGGTCGGCATGTTGGAACGCAATGGGTGTCTGCTGAACCACGCATGCATGCAGGCCGTGGCGCCCGCGGTCGAAGCATGCTGCTCGCCGCCCGCGGCCACGTCGACGGGGCTTGTGGGCCGGCCGTGCCCGCGGTGAACTCGCCGGCGCCAAGGTTCATCCCACCCGGACCGCCGGACTTACGCCAGCGGAGTAGCGGGTCGAGATCAATCTCGCCGGCATAAATCGCAAAACTGGGCATCCGCTCCCGGGCCGAGCCGGGCCGCTACATGGGCGAGCACACCCGAGACAACTTAGTCTCGACTCAGTTCCACCAGCACCGGCGCGTGATCGCTGGGCGCCTTGCCCTTGCGTTCCTCGCGCACGATCTCGGCGGCCGTCACGCGATCGGCCAGGGCCGGCGAACCGAGGATGAAGTCGATGCGCATGCCGCGCTTCTTGGGGAAGCTCAGCTGGGTGTAGTCCCAGTAGGTGTAGACACCCGGTCCGGGCGTGAAAGGCCTTACCACGTCGGCGAATTGGGTATCGACGATTGCATTGAACGCCTTGCGCTCGGGCTCGGACACATGCGTGCTGCCTCGGTAGTAGTCAACGCTCCAGATGTCGTCGTCGGTGGGTGCGATATTCCAGTCGCCGGCCAGAGCGATCTGCGCCTGCGGATCATCGGCCAGCCACTTGTGCGCGGTATCCCGCAGCGCGGCCAGCCAATCCAGCTTGTAGGTGTAGTGCGGGTCGTCGAGCGTCCGGCCGTTGGGTACGTACAGGCTCCAGACCCGCACCCCGGCGCAGGTGGCGGCAATGGCGCGCGCTTCCGCGGCCGCCTTCGGTTCAATCCCTGGGTGCTTCGCTCCTGCCCGCCGGACGTCGGGCTTACTGGTCCACGACGGCTGGCCGTCGAAGCCGACCTCGACGTTGTCCAGTCCGACGCGCGACGCGATCGCGACGCCGTTCCACTGATTGAACCCGACATGCGCGACCTCGTACCCCAGGGCGGCGAACGGCATGGTGGGGAACTGGTCGTCGGAGCACTTGGTCTCCTGCATCACGAGCACGTCGACGTCGGCGCGTTCCAGCCAATCGACCACCCGTCCGACGCGGGAGCGGATGGAGTTCACGTTCCAGGTGGCCAGCCGAAGAGTGTCGGACATGGTTACACCCTACGACCGCCGAAGGACTCCACATTCACGTAGCGGCACCGGTGGTGCAGTACGAAATCCATCGATTCGTAGAGCGAGATCGCCGCGCCGTTGTCGGTCATTACCTGCACATCGGCCCGGGTCGCCCCGTGCTCGGCGCCCCACTACAGCAGCGCCGAGCAGAGCG
>JAOPWF010000872.1 GCA_025965815.1 Mycobacterium sp. | reverse complement strand
ACGGAAATCTGAATCTAACATCAGATTCAGTTCCGATCAATGGCCGAGCACCGTGTCGACGGGGAGGCAGCAGCGTGTCGAGCCTGCCTGAGGAAACCGGTCGATCACCGCACGGTCGCGCGCTCGATCTGCGCGCCGTCGGGGATCCACGCGATGCGCTGCCGACCGCACGCGGCCGGCAGACCCGGGCGGCCATCGACACCGCCGCCAGGGCCGTGATCTCCCGAAAAGGCATCTTGGCCACCACAATCGCCGACATCGCCGCCGAGGCCGGGCGGTCCACCGCGTCGTTCTACAACTATTACGACTCCAAGGAAGCCATGGTCCGGGAGTGGGCCGTGCGGTTTCGCGACGAAGCCCGCGACCGGGCCCGGGCTGCCGCGCAACCTGGACTGAGCAACCGCGAACGCTCGTATGAAGCCGCCGCCGCGCACTGGCACACCTACCGCAACCGACTGGCCGAGATCATCAGCGTGTCTCAGCTCGCCATGGTCAGCGAAGACTTCGCCGGATACTGGGCAGACATCTGTTCCCTGCCGATCTCGTTGATCACCGCAACGGTCGAGCGCGCCCAGCTGCACGGTTTCTGCGCCGGCGACGACCCGCACCTCGTCGCGGTCGCGATCGTGTCGATGCTGAACCAGTTCTGTTACGTGCAGCTCAGCGGCGACCGGGCCGGCGTGCCGATCGATGACGAGGCGTGCATCGCGACCCTGGCCAACATCTTCTACCGAACGATCTACCACAAGGAGGTCGGCTGACATGACCACAACACCCGGGGTGACCCGCGAATTCGTCGGGCTCCCCTCCCCCACCGCGCGGCGGGCCGGGTCCGGCGGCCACCCGTGCCAGGGTGTCTACCACCGCGGGGTGGGCCGCAAGCCGAAGGTGGCGATGATCGCGACCCACTATCAGATCGACTTCTCCGAGCACTATCTCGCCGAATACATGGCCACCCGCGGCATCGGCTTCCTGGGCTGGAACACAAGATTCCGCGGTTTCGAGAGCAGCTTCCTGCTGGACCACGCGCTCGTCGACATCGGTGTCGGCGTCCGCTGGCTGCGCCAGGTTCAGGGAGTGGAAACGATTGTGCTGCTGGGTAACTCCGGCGGTGGCTCACTGATGGCGGCGTACCAGGCGCAAGCGGTCGACCCGCACGTGACGCCACTGGAGGGGATGCGGCCTGCCGCCGGCCTGATGGATCTGCTCGCCGCCGACGGCTATGTGGCCAGCGCCGCACACCCGGGCCGCCCCGACGTGCTCACCGCCTGGATGGACGGTTCGGTCGTCGACGAGAACGACCCGGTGACCAGCGACCCGGATCTCGACATTTTCGACGAACGCAACGGGCCGCCGTTCTCTGACGAATTCGTCACCCGATACCGCTCGGCACAGATCGCACGCAACCACGCGATCACCGACTGGGCGGAGACCGAACTCAAACGGGTACGGGCGGCGGGTTTCAGCGACCGCCCGTTCACGGTGATGCGAACGTGGGCGGATCCGCGCATGGTCGACCCCTCGATCGAACCCACCAAGCGGCAACCCAACCTCTGTTACGCCGGCGTCCCGGTCAAGGCCAACCGGTCACCACACGGCATCGCCGCGGCCTGCACGCTGCGAAACTGGATCGGCATGTGGAGCCTGCGGCACGCGCAGACCCGCGCCGAACCGCACCTGGCCCGAATTAACTGCCCCGCCATGGTCATCAACGCAGAGCAGGACACCGGCGTCTTCCCGTCCGATGCCCAGCGCATCTACAACGCACTGGCCAGCACGGACAAGTCACAGTGCGCGGCCGACACCGACCACTACTTCACCACCCCCGGAGCCCGCAGTGAGCAGGCCGATACCATCGCCAGATGGATCGCGAAGCGGTGGCGCTGAAGGTCGGTCCCCTAAGAGTCCTGGCGCATTTCGTTCCCGACGACAAGGTGCTTGAACTGGTTGCACCCGAAGCAGATTGGCTCGACATCCGCTGGTGCGCCGAGGATGACGACAAAACCTTCTACCGCGAGCTGCCCGAGGCCGACGTGATCTGGCATGTGCTGCGGCCGATTTCCGGAGACGACCTCGAACGTGCTCCGCGGCTGGAACTGGTGCACAAGCTGGGCGCCGGGGTCAACACGATCGACGTGGACACCGCGACCCGCCGCGGTATCGCGGTGGCCAACATGCCGGGTGCCAACGCCCCGTCGGTCGCCGAGGGCACGGTGCTGCTGATGCTGGCCGCGCTGCGACGGCTGCCGCAGCTGGACAGGGCCACCCGCGCCGGAACCGGCTGGCCGCTGGATCCGAGCCTCGGCGAGAATTCCCGCGATATCGGCAGCTGCACCGTCGGGCTGGTCGGCTACGGCAACATCGCCAAAAGAGTCGAGGCGATCGTCTCCGCAATCGGCGCGACGGTCCTGCATACCAGTACCCGCGACGACGGCCACCCCGGCTGGCGCGCACTGCCCGACCTATTAGCGGCCAGCGACATCGTTTCGCTGCACATCCCGCTGACGGCGCAAACCTCCGGACTGCTCGACAGCGCGGCGCTGGACCTGATGGGGCCGGACGCCGTGCTGGTGAACACCGCGCGGGGACCGATCGTCGACCAGGACGCGCTGATCGAGGCGCTGCGGACCGGCCGGCTGGCCGCCGCGGGGCTGGACGTCTTCGACGTCGAGCCGATACCCGTGGATAGCCCGCTGCTGAGCCTGGATAACGTGGTGCTAACACCGCACGTCAGCTGGTACACCGCAGACACCATGCGGCGGTACCTGATCGAGGCGGTCGACAACTGCCGCCGCCTGCGCGACGGTGAGGAGCCGGCGAACGTGGTCAACCAGGTCAGCGCGTCTCGTTGACGCATCTGACCCGCGGGTAGGCTCGTGCCCAACCGACCGGTTATTAGACCGGGTTCCGGCCGAACGGCACGAGGGAAGGCAAAGGCATGCCCATCGCAATTACCCCTGAGCACAACGACCTGGCCGATTCGGTGCGGTCACTGGTGCAGCGGGTGGCGCCATCAGCAGTCCTGCATGCGGCCCTGCAGACCCCGGTGGCCACGCCGCCGCCATACTGGAAGGCCGCCGCCGACCAGGGACTGCAAGGCGTGCACCTTTCCGAATCCGTTGGTGGGCAAGGGTTTGGCATCCTCGAGCTGGCGATCGTCATCGCCGAGTTCGGCCACGGCGCGGTGCCGGGACCATTCGTCCCGTCGGCCATCGCCAGCGCCCTCATTTCCGCCCATGACCCCGACGCCAAGCTGCTCAACGACCTGGCGTCCGGTGCGGTGATCGCCGCCTACGCGCTGCAGTCCGGTCTGACCGCGACCCGGCAGGGTGATTCGCTGGTGATCCGCGGCGAAGCGCGTTCGGTGGCCGCGGCCGCTGAGGCATCGGTGCTGGTACTGCCG
>JAOPWF010000827.1 GCA_025965815.1 Mycobacterium sp. | reverse complement strand
AGTCGCTTGTAAACAGGGCTGAGCGACCGGGTTTGCCAATTCATTCCGTTAGCAACAACTGACCTTACCGGCCCAGTTCGCCAACCGCACGCAGTACAGTCGAGTGTCTTATGTCAATCGAAGTGGTCGGGTGAAGTAGGCCGGAGTGCGGAACACAGGTCTGAATCCGCTCAGGAACGCGCTGTGGGCACTGCTAGTAGCGGTCGTACTGGCAGGGTGCTCCGGGTCGGGAGATTCCGCCACGGCTGCGACTCCGCCGGAGGGTTTTTCTTCACTGTTCGGTGACTTCTCGACTCTTCCCGACGGCCCGGCCCCGAACCGGTTCTCCTCGGGCCAGCCGGCCAGTTTGTCACCCACATTGGACGACGCGATGCAACTTCGCGTCATCGGCGGTCGGCTCACGTTCGAACCTCGCTCCGACGGGCCGGCCGGAGGTTACCTCCGCACTCCTGACCTGGGTAGACAGATCGTTCGGATCGGGATGGAGTGGAGCGTTGAAGCAAGCGCGGACGGCGGGCCCGGTATCGCCACGATGGGAATCACGAGCGCTCCTATCAACCCCGTCGATGGAAAAGGTACGGCTATGCCGGTGCACTTCATCGCTCGTCGCGATGCGTGGGGTTTCGCGGTGTCGCCGGGTACCGGCGAAGGCGGCACCCAACTCATCACCCTCGGGGGTGGCACCTTCGATCCGCCACTAGCCGAAGACGGATCTGTCCACCGGGTCGAAATCGAGCTTGACGGCCCTGATGCGACCGTCCACCTGCCTGACGGGTCGACATCGCACGTCTCTGACGCCAGGATCGCGTCGTGGGCCGGCCGGTTCGGCTTCTTCGGCGTGTACTCCGATTTGGGCGTCAGTGACAGCAGGGTCGGCCTGCTTCGTGTCTGGGCGAGCACTTAACAAGTGCGCCCTTTGGCGCAGTCGACTCTGCGCCACGCCGCGAGTTCCGCCATGTCGGACACGGCATCGGCGCCCTGCGCACCTGAAACCTACCGGCGCTCGAGGAGCCGGATCGGGTCCTGCTCGATGTGAGCGGCCGCCTTCGCGATGAGTTGTCGATCAAAGATGTTGTCGTGGAACGACATCGAAACGCTGCGTCCACCACTTACCCGGGCGCTGAAAATGGTGATGCCGTCGGGGCCCGAAGGGTCGAGAAGTCCGGTGAAGAACTGGTCACCGTCGCTGTGGAACGGCGCGGTCTCAAGCCCCCTGGCGCGGCCCAGATCGGAGTACATCAACCGGGCCGGCGCTCCGGGGTACCCACGCGACGGTGCACCGGTAGGCGACCTGCGCCGCACCTGTGTCAGCGTAGACACTGCCGCCATTGCCGCGAGGGGGAGCGCCGACGCGCTGATTTCCTGTAGTCGGGCCCCCACCCCCGCCAACGTTTCATCAGCGCCGGCATGGATTTCCAGACCGGCACCGAAATTGCCGTTCGGGATCCGGCCCTCCGGCAGGTAGCGTCGGCAGTCGAACGCCACCATGACCCGATCTGTCATCTGGACACCCGCGTCCGCTAAGGCGCGTCGGGTGATGTATAGCCACGTGGCGGCGCTTCCCGCTGACGGAGCGTTCGCCCGTCGCCATCGATTCACCTCGGACTCCAGGTCGGCGCCTATCTGCGTCACGTTCACCGCGAAAGACGGCTCCCACGGCACCGATCGGTGATCTGCGTCATCGGTGACGACGGCGTCGGTGGAGCGCAAGCTCACCGCGGTGTTCCAGACGCGGCGCGCGCCCCGCGGATTTCTTCCGAATGTGTGGGCGAGAGCAAGCAATAGTGCAGCCCGAGGCTCAGCGTCGGTTACCCACGGCGGCATTTCGCCTCGCGACACCGCGAGAAGAGACGCGGCCAGATCCATGAGGAAACGCCCATCACCGAGACCGTGGTCCACCTCGATCGCGAGATGTCGCTCGGATACATTGACCTCCAGCGGAAACCGTTGTCCGGGCCTATTTCGGATGTGCTCCAACACCGCGGCGGTGCCTTCGTTATCGACCGTGTCGGGCACTTGCCGCACCAACCAGGACCTTGACGGCGCGTACTCCCAGAATCGCTTATCCATCCTCGGGATGAGTCCAATTCGGGTGTGAGTCCCAGCCGCCGCGATTGTGCACAATGCTTCGTTGAAAACGGAAAGATCCGGCGTTTGGACGTCGCCCAGAACTAGGATGTATCTACCGGGCAGGAGAATCTGATCGGTACCGCCGGCCCATCGACTGCGCGGTATCAGACGTCCCATCGTCATACGGCGGCCAGTAGGCGCTGGACGGCGCCTAAGGCTGGTTTTGCGCTGAAATCGGACCGGAGTAGGCCGTAGTTGTACTCCACGTTGGGGCTCCCCGTTTGAAAGTCTCGGTGGTCGAAAACAAAGATCGGTCCGCAGTTCGGCAAGGAACGCATGTAATTGATTCCGTCGACGAGGATCTCGGCTTGGCGCGCTTCGGTCACCCCGGACTGTTGACCGGTGGGGTCCGCGCCTGGCTGTTGTGTGTTAGCTGTGGACGCCCCGAACTCGGTGAACCACAGCTTTTTGTAACCCTGCCCTCGGTAGGACAGCACATAGTTGACGTACCCGATGGCCGCGTGCGATGAGTAATACGGGCCGTCGGTACTGAGGAGATCCGGGGAGCTGTACGGATGCATCCCGATGGCGTCGAAAGAATTTCCCGCGCCATTCTGATATAAGCCGTTTATGAAGTTGGCCGGCGCAATGGAACCCGGACCATCAATTGCGGGTGAGGTGCCACCGGTAATCACCACAGAATAAGGATCGATTGCTTTGATGGCGCTATAGGCACTCTTTAGCATGGCCGAGTAGAGGGGGATATCGGGATTCGGTGCAAAACTCTGAACAATGTTCGGCTCATTCCAAATTTCCCAGTTCCGGACAATCCCGCGATAGCGTTGGGTCGCAATTTTCACAAAGTTACCGTAAGCATTCGGGTCGGCAGGTCCCGGATGGATGAAGTTTCGGCCGGCCGCCGTAGCGGCCCAAGCGGGTGTGTAGGTCACGACGCCGAGGATGGTCAGCCCCCGGTTGAACGCATCCACGACCAACGTATCCGTCGAAGCCCAGTTGAATTGTCCGGGGGCCGGTTCGATTATCGGCCATTCAATGACCAGTCGGACGGCTTGAAAACCTTCGGCTTTGATCGCGTCGTACTGCCGCTGGCGCACCGAGTCTGTCCTCAGCGTGATGGCGGTCACGCCGACCATTCGCGGAGTCAGCGCCGCCGCCGCGGCGGTCCAGGGAGTGACGACGGCGGGTATTGAGAGGGACAAGATCAGTACGGACATGGTTGCGGCTAGGCGTTGGTAGTAGCCCTTGGCTTTTCCGCGGCGGAGGATCTTCATGTTTGAGGTTCTCCCGTTAAAGTCACTTCGCCGTACACTGTACGAACCGACACTAATGGACGGGCGGGTTAATTGGCTCTTGTCAAGATCGCAGGTTGATTGCGATTCGGTCGCGAGTCCGCCTCTGCCTAGCCGCTGAGCCGTTGGTACGCTCGCACGACTCCGCACGACAACGTCGTCGTGATTGGGTAAGGCCGTCCGACAACCCGTTTCGGCGTTTTGCTCCCGGAACGAGAGACGAGGATCATAACGTCATGCTCTTTCTGCAGTCGGCAACGATGAGACGGGTCCGCGTGGCCAGTCTACGAGAGGTGCCGCTGCGATTCCTTAGCCCGGGGGAAGCCCGAACCGCCGCCCGCACGCCGTTGTTCGCTGGAACGAACCTGCACGCGCCACCGCAGAAACCGGAGTGGATCTCGGCGTGACCGCAACGCTCGCTGGTACACCCACCGCGGATGCTCCGTCCGCCCGGTCGTTCGAGTTGCGGCGTGCGCAGGCATTCCGATTACTGACGGATGCCGTGCTGGTCGCGCTGGGCGCCGTGTCGGGCATGCAGTTGGGCGGCTTCACGTTGACGATGCTCACCCCGATTTGTCTGGTGCTCGCGCCGGCCTTCTTCCTGTCCCGCCCGACGCTCGGGCAGTGGTTGCCGTTGACGCTGGCGCTCGTCGGGTTCGCCGCCTTCTTCGTCTCATCTCAGATCAACCACCTCAGCGTGACAGACCAGCGAGTACTGCAGTGGGCGGCGTTCGCGGTGTATTACGTCGGTTTCCTGGTCCTGGCGGGACGCGATGTCGAGCGGGCGTTTTCGTTGTTGTGTGGAATCGCAATCGGCACAGTGATTTACTACGCGTTGCCCGGCGGACCGTTCTCGGGGTTCTATCTGTTCGCCGATCTCTGGAAGTATGCCTGGGCGCCCTGGGTCACCATTATGATCTTGTTCGTGCTCACCCTGCTCAAGGTGAGCGTTCCCCTGCAGGCGGTGTTTCTCATAGTCCTCGGTGGCTTCAGCATGGTGGAAAACTTCCGCTCCCATGCGATTGTGTGCGTCGCCGCAGCGGCTGTCCTCCTCGTCGGCCGGCTCGCCACCGGGACCATCCCGCGGTGGGTACAGATGGCCGGCGTCGGCGCCTTTGGCCTTGGCGCATCGACGGCCGTGCCCGCCATCGCCTTGAGCGGGATCGCCGGCGACGCGATCAAGCGCAAGACCGAACTTCAGGCCAACTCCGGTGTGCCGCCACTGCTTGCCGGCCGCACCGAATCCCCGCTGTCGATTTCGGCGATTCTGGACCGTCCGTGGTTCGGGTGGGGCACGGCGAACAACATCACGCCGGAGGTGTTCGAACGAGCCAAGACGCTCGCTATCGGGCTTGGATTCAACCCCGATTTTCCGATCGAAACCTCGTGGTATCTCGCGAACGGAGCGGTGTCGCTGCATTCGGTCCTGCTCACCGCATGGGCAGAGGGTGGATTGCTGGCTGCGCTGCTTCCGATCGGACTCTTAGCAGCCGCGCTTGTGATCATCTGGAACGCACCCCGATACGGGCGATGGAGCGCACTTGCGGTAGTTGTTGCCGTCCAAGCCGTATGGGATCTGTTGTTTTCGCCAACGTCGTACAACCTGCTCCCTACTTTCGCGATCCTTCTCGTCGTGTTCGCCGCCCGGCACCTGCCGTCCAGAGCCGAGTCGATACCGGCCGGGAAACCCGCATGACCCCCAAACCGGCTGTGAGCGTTGTGATACCGACGATCGGCAGGGCGACCCTGCGGTCAGCTGTCGAATCCGCCCTGAGCCAGACGGTCCCTCCGAATGAGGTGATCGTGGTGGTCGACTACGCCAAGTGCACACTCGATCTGCCTGACTCCGATTCGGTCTCGGTCTTGCGCACGGCGGGAGGAGTGGGAGCGGCCCAGGCAAGGCAACTGGGCGTGACGTCGTCGACCGGCGACGTGATTGCATTGCTGGACGATGACGACGTCTGGAAGCCTGACAAACTCGAAAGACAACTGGCCGCAGCGCCGAACAGCGATGAGTGGATCCTATCCTGTCGATTTGTCGCAGGGCCCAATGGACGCCGACCAATTGTTTTCCCGCGCAGGCTGATTCAGCCCACCGACCCGGTTGCCGACTACCTGTTCGAGTTCCGATCGTTGCGGAGGGGACGCTCGGCGCTACAGACTTCGACATTGGTCTTCCCACGCGCGGTGGC
>JAOPWF010000797.1 GCA_025965815.1 Mycobacterium sp. | reverse complement strand
GGCGGCGGCGGATTGCCGTCGAGCACGGCCTTGACGACATCGATCGGGTCTCGCGTCAACGGTGGTGCGTCGCGGACGACCGGGATGACGGCGGTCATCCGGTCGTCAGGCGGAACCGCGCCCCGTGGGGGCGGCCGCCGCGGACCGGCATCGCCGCGCGGGGGACCGTCGATTCTGGGCGGGCGACCCGGCGCGCTGTCGCGGCGGGGCGGACGACTCGGGGCGCTGTCGCCGGCTTGCGGGCGGGTGGCTTCTCCGTCGGCCCGTGACGGGCGGGCACCGGCACCGTCAGCAGCAGGTCCGGGGCGGACGTCACTGGCTGACCGGTTCTGGCGCCCTTCGTTATTCACTGGCCGTGCGCGCGCCATTGCGCGCTGTCCGGGTGCCGCGCGAGCCCTTCGGGGGGCGTACGGCGCCGAGCACATACGACTTGACCAGATGATTCCAACTGCAGGTCCGGCATACCTCCACCACATGTACCGAGAACTCGTCGAAGCGGGTCGCCAGCAGGACCAGTTCCTCAGCGGTGCGGGCCGAACCCGATACCGCGCCCAGGTGGTCGCCGAACACCCAGGACACCAAGGTGAGCTGTTCCTTGCGGCAGATGGGACACATCACCGAACTTGGCTTGCCATGGTATTTCGCGGCCCGCAGCAGATAGGGGTTGGCGTCACACACCTCGGTGACGCCGGTGCGTCCGGAGTACACCTCGGCCAGCAGTGAGCGGCGCCGGAGCGCATAGTCCACCACCTGTCTCTGCAGTCGCACGATGACCAGAGTACGTCGGCCTTCCAGTGACCGAAGCGCAGACGGGGCGGCCGGTTCCCGGGTTTGTGCATCTGGTCTGCGGTGTTGGTGCCCTAACTCTTACGATCATCGACGTGGCGGAGCGGCAGGCGGCGGGGACACGGGCCAAGGACAGCGACCGGAACGACACCTGTCAGGTGCTCGACAGCGCACTGGCAGAGGGCCAGCTGTCGATGGAGGAGCATCGCCAACGCGTGACGTCGGCGACGAACGCCGCCACGCTGGGTGAGCTCGGCGGGCTGGTCGCTGACCTGCAGAACTCGAACGCACCGGTGAAACTGCCCACACTCAAGTCGCCGTCGCGGCTGAAGTCGGGCGGTTTGGGGACACGCGTGGCGGTGGCGGCCGTGCTGGTGCTGCTGGGCGTCGGCATCGGCTGGGGGCTCTACGGCAACACCAGCTCACCGCTGAGCTTCACCACCGACCCCGGCGCCAAGGTCGACGGCATCGCGCCGGTCGTGCTGACCCCGCCGCGTCAGCTCCAGTCGCTTGGCGGGCTGACCGGGCTGGTGGAGCAGATGAAGCAGCGCTTCGGCGACACCATGGGTTACCGCCTGCTCGTCTATCCCGACTACGGCTCGCTGGACCGGGCCGACGCCGGCGACGACCGCCGAAAGGTCACCTACGACTACCGCGGCGGCTGGGGCGATGGGAGCAACACTTCTGCTAAGAGCGACGGCGACGTGCTGGTCGATCTGGGCAAGTTCGATCCGAAGACGATCGTCGGAGTGCTGCGGGGCGCACCGGAGACCCTCGGCATCAAACAGGCCGACGTCAAGAACACCTACCTCATCTTCGAGCCGTCCAAGGATCCCAGTACGGGCGATCTGACGATCACGCTCTATGTCTCCAGTGACTTCGGCAGCGGATACATCGAGATGGCCGGCGACGGCACGGTCAAACGGATCATCTACCCGTCCTGACCTCCACTCTTTCTGATCTCGACCGTCTGGCTATATCGGACCCTTGTGGCGACGAATATATCGGCGCGATACTATGACGCGAGGCGTCGAATCGTCGTAGCGGATGCGCAAAGGAGGTGTTTTCGTGCTGGAGCTCGCCGTCCTCGGCCTTCTGCTCGAATCCCCCATGCATGGCTACGAACTGCGCAAGAGATTGACGGGCCTCCTGGGAGCTTTTCGGGCGTTCTCGTACGGTTCGCTTTACCCGGCCCTGCGCCGGATGCAGGCCGACGGGCTGATCGCTGAGGATGCCGCGCCGGCCGGGACGCCCGTGCGGCGACGTGGGCGGCGCGTCTATCAGCTGACCGATGCCGGCAAGAAGCGGTTCACCGAACTGGTTGCCGATACCGGCCCGCAGAACTACACCGACGACGGCTTCGGGGTGCATCTGGCCTTCTTCAACCGCACCCCGGCCGAGGCCCGGATGCGCATCCTGGAGGGCCGGCGCCGCCAGGTGGAGGAGCGCCGTGAGGGGCTGCGGGAAGCGGTGTCGCGGGCCAGCAACTCGTTGGATCGCTATACCCGGCAGCTCCATCAACTCGGGCTGGAATCCAGCGAGCGAGAAGTGAACTGGCTCAACGAACTGATCCAGGCCGAGCGAGTGGCGCAGGGCCGCGCCGAGCAGCCGTAGCAACAACTGACCAGCACGACCATCGGGTACGAGAAGGAGAACGTCATGACTGACAAAACCGGCGGTGCACCGTCGACTGACGTCCGGGTCGCCATTGTCGGCGTCGGAAACTGTGCGTCCTCCCTGGTACAGGGCGTGCAGTACTACCAGGACGCGGACGAGAACGTGACCGTGCCCGGCCTGATGCATGTGCGTCTGGGCCGGTACCACGTTCGCGACGTCAAGTTCGTCGCCGCCTTCGACGTGGACGCCAAGAAGGTCGGCTTCGACCTGTCCGAGGCGATCTTCGCGTCGGAAAACAACACCATCAAGATTGCCGACGTGCCGCCGACCAATGTCACCGTGCAGCGCGGCCCGACGCTCGACGGCATCGGCAATTACTACGCCGAGACCATCGAGGTGTCCGACGTC
>JAOPWF010000744.1 GCA_025965815.1 Mycobacterium sp. | reverse complement strand
CCCAGCTCTTTGCGTAGCTGATGCTCGGACTCCTCGGTGTCCGCGATGGACTGCTCGATCGTCTTTGTGCGCGTGAGGTTCATCGGTCCGTCTCCATTCCCGTCACAGCCGCGTAACGCCCGGATTGAGCAATCCAAGAAATACGGCTCTAAGTAGCATGCCGCTCCTTGGTGCCGAGCGCGCAGAGATGGTCATTGTCGACCGGAAAACCGACGAGGTCACTGGACTGGAGGTGCTGCATCCCAAGTGCGTACCGGGTACATTTTCCCGCGGGGGTGGGAGGTCGGGCAGAGGGGGACGTCACTCAAGCCATGGCAATGTCCCAGTGGACGACTTCGCTTCGCCAGCCGTGTCGGTGCCCCAAGGATCAAGTGGCTCACCCTCCATTGGCCAGATCTTGTTCAACTCGTGCTGCAGGTATGAAAACATCACGGGAAGCAACAGCCCAGATGCAAGGACCCAGGCGAACCGCAAAGTTGCCGGCCGGCCAGTTCTGGTCTGTGCCCTCTGAATACGCCTGCAGGTTTGAAAGACGGCGATGAACGGGGGGAGCACAACAAGCCAGCCCGCCGTCATCATGAGAAGCGACCACAGTGGCTGGAATCTGGACGTGGACGCGTCGTACGTGATGTCGAGATCCCGCAATTCGCGATTGATTCGATACCAACGTGGAAGGCCAAGTAGTAACGACACCACCAGGATCGCCACACACCAGAACCATAGATCTGCAGACAGCGCGACCGATGGGGACTGCGGGTCCGCACTGCCGAAGCCGGCTCCGAGGATCAAGGCGAGGAACATCGCGAGGACGAGCATCTGCACTCCGACGAGGTTTTCGACCACTGCTACCGCCCTGCCGCCACGAATTCGCACCTCGTATGGCATGTGCGGTCCGGAACTCCTCAGCTGCCGACGCTGCCAGCTGCGATACAGCCAGCCAAGTCGCACCAAGACCGGCATCAGGAATAACGTTCCCAATGTGCTCAAGGCGACCCGGTCGCCAAAGAGCGGAGTCATGACAGCCGCTCGGAAGATCAGGCCGCTGAAGGCGAGCGGCAACGCCATGGCCAATGCGGTCACGACGAGATCGAATGGAAACTCCGTCGGCGGCCTTCCCCCGAGTTCTGCAAACACTCGGTGTTCACGCTCGTAAAGACCTGTTGCCTGCGAGACACTCCACCGGGCAACAGCCGAGCGGTGCCGCCCCTCGGGCTCCGGAGCCAGGTTGAACAGCATGCGCTTGAGACGAAAAGCGGGTACGACCGGCCGCAGCACGACATACAGGGCAAATCCCACGCCGAGCAGCACAATGCTGAGGTGCAGAACCCCTCCGCTCAACAAGGCGTTCAGTGCCTGACTTACTGAGGTGAAGTTCGCGGTTAACGCCGCCCCTAACTTTTCAACAGTGTCCAACACCTGCTGGCGCAACTCCGAGCCTCGCGTCGTTGCCTGCGTCAAGTTGATGGCCACGGGCACGACTGCGTTGATGATGGGGCGGTAAAGGATGACGACGCTCGCCAGGACCAGCAGCAGGACGTAGGTGTTTCGAATGGTCGGCGGCAACGATTGCTGGAAATCCCGCACGGCCTCACGGTTGTTCTGCTCGTCTTCGGGCGCCCGACCCAACGCAGCTCGCGCGCTGTAGCGGCGGCTCAAACTCGCTAGCGTCCGATCGATATGCCGGACCACGAAGTAGCGCAGCAGCCATCGGGGACGGGGAAGATAATGCAGATGGCCGCCATGTCTCCGAAGAACCATGGGCACCCGTGGTAGGTCGTCGACGGTGTCCAGGACCCCTTGGTAGACCTCCAGGAGCTCACACACCTGCGATCGACGATGCGTTGACCCAATGGCCTGCTGCAAGGACAGCCCCTTACCCCGGCCGCACCATTTTCTAGAGTGAACCACATCGCGACCTGTGCAGCCGATGATGTACCGGGGGAGGCGTCCACTCACCTAATCTTTGAGCATCACGATCATCGTTTCGGCCGCCACCCGGCGTTGCACTTCTCCAAAAACTGGGGCCACGTCAACCGCGGGATGTGCTCTTCTACCGTGGTCCCGCGGGCGACGTCGGCCATCATGTGGCGAAAGTGCCACTCTTCGTCGTAGGCGATGTACTCGCGTTGGGCGGCGATCTGGGCTTCAAGCTCGGCGACAAGACGGCTCATGTTTTCCAGTCGGGTTCTCGTCGTGTTCAGGTGAAACTCTTTGCGCTGAAATTGGTCGCGGATCTCTGAGATCATCGCAATCCCCCTTGCTGTCCGCGGCCAGCCCGCGGACAGTTGCCACGTAATCGCAATCAATCGCTCGAGCACTAGTGGGGATCCTTCTAAATCGCGTCACAAACGGTTGTCGTCCCAACAGGGCGACGGCCGACGTGTGGAACACAGCTTGGCTCAGCAAACGCTGATAAAGGATCGTTGGGGACGAAGAGGGCATGGGTTCGAATCCGGGAACCCCGACTGGCGTTGTTGCAGTTCACACGCCCTCGCCAGGAGTATCGGTCGGGGCTTCGTTTCGTTGCCGATCTGAGACGCCTTCCGTTCCAACAAACCATTACATCGACCGGACGAAGTAGTAGTGTGACCCGGATCACACGCTCAAAAGGGTGGGTGAGGTAGCGACAGCGCTGAGCAACCAGCGCGCCATTCTCAACGAAGAGAGGGGCGCCGAATGACCGCCACCGAGCAAGCCGATCAACCCTCCGAAGCGCCGGCCGACACGGCGAACTCAAGTCTGGTTTATCCGAAGATGTGGGTGCTGTTCGCCGTCCTCATCTGTTGCTTCACCGCGTGGGGTATCGCCGCCGACCTGACCACTCCGATGGTGGCCGGGTTCAAGCGAATCTTCGACATGAATACGTTCCAGGCCTCGCTGGTCCAGCTGGCGTACTTCGGTGCGTACTTCCTGCTGGCGATTCCCGCCGCGCTCATCAATCAGAAGTTCGGCTACAAGGCAGGCCTTCTCACCGGCGTCCTGCTTGCCGCGGCGGGCGCGCTTGCGTTCTATCCGGCGAGCAAGATCATGACCTACGAGGCGTTCCTGGTGGCATTGTTCGCGATCGCCGCCGGCTGCTCAATCCTCGAGACGTCCGCCAACCCGTATGTCCTGTCGCTGGGTCCGGAAGAAACCGCGACCCGAAGACTCAACTTCGCACAGGCCTTCAACCCCGTCGGCACCAACATCGGTGTGCTGCTGGCCGCCACCCTCATCCTGCCCAAGCTGGACGAGCCGGTGAACCTGGCCAACCTGTCTCCCGCCGAGGTGCAGGCGATTCGCGCCGGCGAGTTGGGTGCGGTGATGGGCCCGTATCTCGGCCTCGGATTCGTGTTGATCGCCATCGGGCTGGTGATCGCGATCAAGAAGTCGCCGCCGATCGTCGAAGAGTACGAGTCGGGTGATCTCGACGGGAAATCACCGCTGCGGATTCTGCTGTCGAACAAGCGCTACGTCTACGGAGTGATAGCTCAGTTCTTCAATGTCGCGGCCCAGGTGTGTACGTGGACATACCTCATTCAGTACTCGCAACAGGCGCTGAACGGATCGCTGCAGTTGGGCGGCTTCCTGCTGCAGATCAGCCTGATCGTGTTCCTGATCTCCCGGTTCGTCATGACCTGGGTGATAGGGAAGGTCCGTGCGACGAAGGTGCTCAGTATTCTCGGCGCACTCGCGGTCGTGCTGTGCATCTTCGCCATGTTCTCACCGAACATGGCAGGCGTTGTCGCCGTCGTCGCGCTGTCCTTCTGTCTGTCGCTGATGTTCCCGACGATTTACGGTGTCGCGCTCCAAGGATTGGGCCCCGCAACGAAATTCGGCGCCGCCGGGCTGGTGATGGCCATCGTCGGCGGCGCGATCATGCCCCTGATCCAGGGCGCCCTTCTCGACGCCACCAGTCCCGCGATCTCATTCATCGTTCCTGCCGTCTGCTTCGCCGTTGTCACCAGCTACGCAGTCTTCGATCTGAAAGCGGCATCGAACACGGCGCCATCGAACATGGTTGGAGAACGCGCATGAAGCGCTACTGGATCGTCCTGGCAGTCCTCCTGGCGGCATGTGGCGGCGGCCAACACGCCAACTTCTCCGAGCAGACTGACCGACTCGAAGTCGTGTCGTGGTGGGTGTCGCCGTCGGAACACCCGGCGTTCGAAGTGCTTCTGAACGCGTTCAGGGCGGAAAACCCGAAGGTGAATGTGATCGACGGCGCCATCGCCGGTGGCGGCGGGAGCAACGTCCAGGTCGCGCTCGCCGCGCGCCTGCGGGCCGGCGATCCACCTGACGTCTGGCAGACATTTCTCGGAAGTTCGCTGCGCGCATGGGTGGACGCCGGCCGCATCGCCGACGTGTCGGCCGTCTATGAAAACAAGGGCCTGAAACGCACGCTGCAGCCGACACTGCTAGAGGCCGCCACCTATCAGGACAAGCAGTGGGGGGTGCCGACGGGATCGCACCGCGGAAACGTGCTCTGGTTCAACCAGCGCGTACTACGCGACGCCGGCGTTGCGGCTCCCGGCCCCGGCTACACGCCGGAGGCTTTTGCCAGTGACCTCGCCAAAGTGGCCGGAAGCGGACGGACGGCGTTATGCCTTGGCGGCAAGGACCGCTTCACTGCCACTGAGCTTTTCGAGAACACTCTGCTCGGCGTGGTCGGCAGCGACGGATACGCCAAGATCCGGGACGACTCGTTCGACTGGACGGGGGCCCAGCTCAAGCAGGCTCTGACGCGGTTCGGAGATATCGTGTCGCGAGCCGATCCCGCTGCCGGCGGTCTGACGTGGGATCAGGCAACGAAGAAGTTGGCAGGAGGGGATTGCGCATTCCTGTCGATGAACGATTCGGTGTACGGCGAGCTGGTGGCGAACCACGCCACCGAGGGCAGGGACTTCGGTTATGTCGCGTATCCCGGGACCGCGGGCTCGTATCTGGCGATCGTCGACACCTTCGTCGCGTCGGCGCAGGCCAAGGACGGGGTGAATGCCGTCAAGTTCCTCGAGACCGTGGCAGATCCCAAGACGTCGCTGGAGTTCAACAAGGTCAAGGGGTCGGTACCGGTGCGAAACGACGTCGACGTCGCCGCACTGCCGGCCTACCAGCGTCAGGCCTCCGACTCGCTGTTTCACGACAAGGTGCTGCTGTCGATCACGCACGGCGAACTGATGCCGTCGGGCTTTCAACAGGCGATCTACGATGCGGTGGCCACCTTCGTCCAGAGCAAAAATCAGAAGGCATTCACCGATACCTTGCAGAATTCCGTCGAGGTACCCCTTCCGGGTGGACGCTGATCCCACCGCGCAAAGTTTGATCAGCGGCGGATTCTGGGTATCCGGTCTCTGTGACATCGACGATGCTGCAGGAACCGAGGCTGCCCGACGCGAGGGGCCCGCTGTCGCACGCGGTCCTGCAAACCCTGCGGGAGCGCACGCCACGCAAGCTGCTGAACCATATCGACGCCCCGCTGGGCGACGCCGACCCGTGGGGCCTGGATATGCAGCTCGCGCTGTACATCTGCTACGAGCTGCATTACCGCGGATTCGCCGGCGTCGACCCGCGCTGGGAATGGAATCCCGGGCTGCTGCACTTCCGCGGTCAACTCGAGGACGCCTTCGAGTCGGCGGTGCGTCGCGATGTCGGCGATATCGAGGCAGACGCGACCGCGTCAAGCGAGATGGACACGCTGTCGCTGGAGCCGGTGGACGGCGAGGGCCCGTCGTACTACCTGCGGGACGAGGGAACGTGGGAGCAGATGCGCGAATACTTCGCGCACCGGTCCCTGTATCACCTGAAGGAGGGCGATCCGCACGCCTGGGCGATTCCTCGGCTGATCGGGCAGGCCAAGGCCTCGTTCGTCGCGGTGGAGTTCGACGAGTACGGCGGTGGCCGTGGTGCGCAGCTTCATCAGCAACTCTTCGCCAATTTGATGGACGCGGCGCGGCTCGATTCGTCCTACCTCGGCTACCTCGAAGACGTCCCGGCCGAGTCGCTGGCGGTGGTGAACCTGATGTCGATGTTCGGGCTGCACCGGTCCCTGCGTGGCGCCGCCATCGGGCACTTCGCCTCGACGGAGATCACCTCGCCGCCCGGGTCACGCCGGCTGGTCGAGGCGCTGGAGCGGATGGGCGCACCCGATCCCTGCATCGCTTTCTACCGCGAACACGTGGAAGCCGACGCGGTGCACGAACAGGTTGTCCGCACCGACGTCGTGGGAGACATGGTCGCCCGCGAACCTCACCTCGACGCCGACGTGGTGTTCGGGATCAGAGCGCGTGAGGTGGTCGAGGACCGGCTGGCCGCACACATGATGAAATGCTGGGTGTCCGGCGAGAGTTCGCTACGCCGGCCGCTCTGAGTCGTTGCGAACCCGCTTGCGGTGGCTGGTGTCGCAGAGGGGGTAATTCTTACTGCGCCGGCAAGCGCAGATCGCCACCATGAACCGGTCCGACTCCACCACGCTGCCGTCAGGCATCTCGATGCGGACCGGGCCTTGCACCATCACGGGCCCGGACGGCACCACGCGCACCACACGCGGTTCGGCGTCGGTCATGGTTTGTCGGCTCGAATCACGACGAGCTGCTCTTGCCGGTGTCCGGGCTCGAGCCTGCCCGTCTCTTCCAACCACTGTGCCCGCGCCGACAACACCGGACCGAACGAAATCCACTGCCAGGCAACCACATCGGCCCTCAGCCCGGCCGACGTCAACGACATCAGCGACTCGTCGATGCCGGCGAATTCGGACTGCACCAGGAGCATGGTGCCGCCATCGGCCAGCAGTCGCGGCGCCGCGGCGCACAGCGGATCGAGCACCAACCGCCCGTCTTCGCCGGCATCCCATGCCCAAGCCGGTCCCGCGTCTGCGGCGATCGTCTCGCTGGCGCCATGCGGAGTCGGCACATACGGCGGGTTCGCCACGACGACGTCGTAGGGCCCGCTGGCCAATGCATGTGTCAAGGACCCCAACCGCACGTCGATCCCCGCGCCCGCGGCACTGGCGTTGTTATGTGCACACCCCACCGCACGTGGACAGATGTCCCACGCGGTGACGGTGGCCGCACCAAGATCCGCGGCGGCGATCGCCACCACGCCACTGCCAGTACACAAGTCGGCCACCCGTCGCCCGACCACGACGGTGGTTCGCTCCATGGTGTCGATCAGTAGTTGTGAATCCTCTTGCGGCGCGTACACGCCTTTCGCGGCAACCACGGGTTCGCGCAGGTCGGGAAGGATCGTCGTCACGGCAGCCTTTCAAGATCGTGTCGCTGTGCTCGTTACAGCGCCACATTGTTAATGCCCTGAAACGAATCGGTTAAACCCTCTTTGCCTGGCGACGAACGTCACTGATTGTTTGCCACCACTTGTTTGCCACCGCGATGCCGGGGTTCTGGCGGCTCCTCAGTTCGCTGCCGCGCGCAGCGCCGCGAGCAGCGGTTCGGCGGCTTCCTTGAAGAACTGGTCCTGGGCGTCGTCACCGATCTGCACCAGCGCGATATCGGTGAACCCCGCTTCCCAGTACGCCCGCACGGCGTCGACGATGGCGTCGAGATCTGGACCGCACGGGATGGACTCGGCGACGTCCTCCGGCCGCACGAACTGTGTCGCACCGGCGAACCCGGCCGTCGTCGGCAGGTCGGCATTCACCTTCCAGCCGCCTGCGAACCAGCGGAACTGCTCGTGCGCACGCTTGATCGCCACATCGCGGTCCGGATCCCACGAGATCGGTATCTGCCCGACCGCCCGGACCGCGCCGGGAAGCCCGGTTGCCCGGCGCGCATCGTGCCACCCGTCGACAAGGGCCTTGTCCGGTTCGACGGCGATCAGGTGGTCGGCCACCGGGGCGAAGGCTTTGATCGACTTCTCGCCGGACACCGCGGCGGCGATGGCGATCGGATCGTCGGGGATATCCCATAGCCGGGCGGAGTCGACCTCGTAGTACTTGCCCTTGAAGTCGATCACCTCGCCGATCCACAACGCGCGGATGATCGCGATGGCCTCCCGCAGCATCTCGTGGCGGCGTGCAACGGTCGGCCAGCCCTTGCCCACGACGTGCTCGTTGAGGTTCTCGCCACTGCCCAACCCGAGGGTGAAGCGTCCGTCGGCGAGGATCTGCAGGGTGGCCGCCTGCTGCGCCACGATGGCGGGGTGATACCGGATTGTCGGGCAGGTGACGTAGGTGAACAGCTCGACCCGCTCGGTCACCTGCGCCACCGCGCCTAGCACGGACCACGCATTGGGTGCGTGGCCCTGGGCAGCGAGCCACGGCGAATAGTGGTCGCTGGACACCTCGAAGTCGAAACCCGCCTCTTCCGCCGAAACGGCGTAACGGACAAGGTTTTTAGGGCCGCTCTGCTCAGTCATCAGGGTGTAGCCGAAACGCGTCATGGGCGTCCGGGTACCCGCGTGCGGTAGCTACAAACGAGCCTTCACCGCTGCCGACAGTCGAGCCCCGTCCGCCTTGCCTGCCGCGATCGCGGTGGCGGCCTTCATCACCTGGCCCATCTGCCGCATGCCCGGGCGTTCGCCGATGTCCTCGGCCACCTGCGCGATCGCGGTGTCGGCGACATCGGCCAACTCCGCTTCGGTGAGCGGTGTCGGCAGATATTCGTCGATGATCCGCGCTTCGGCGTGCTCCTCGGCGGCGAGTTCGCCGCGTCCGTTCTGGGTGTAGATCTCCGCGGATTCGCTGCGCTTCTTCGCCTCCTTGGCCAGCACCTTGAGCACATCGTCATCGGAGAGTTCACGCGACTGCTTGCCCGATACCTCTTCGGTCTGGATCGCCGCCAGCAGCATCCGCAGGGTTCCGGTGCGCAGCTTGTCCTTGGCCTTCATCGCGTCGGTCAGCTCCGACCGCAGCCGGGCTTTGAGTTCCGCCATGGCGCAAACGCTACGCGCCGAGGTACACCGGGCGTTGTCAAAGGCGGATCCGGTCGACAGGATGGTGGCCATGAGCTACGGCGGGGGCGGACCCGGCCCGAACGGCGCGCCGCCACCCGGATACGGCGGTTATCCGCCGCCGGGTTACCCACCTCCGGGCTATCAGGCCTATCCGCCGCGCGGCTACCAGGGCTATCCCCCGCCGGGCTATCCACCTCCCGGTTATCCGCCACCGGGCTACCGGCCCTATCCACCACCGGCCCTCAAACCGGGTGTCATCCCGTTGCGGCCGCTGACCCTCAGTGTCATCTTCAACGGGGCGGTCGCGTACATCCGGGCGAATCCCAAGGCCACGCTCGGCCTGACCACCATCGTGGTGGTCGCCGCCCAGCTGTTCACGCTTCTCGTGCAGGTCGGTCCACTGGCCGTCACCGGCCAACTGGGACCCCTTCGCGGCGAGGAGGCCTCGACGGCCGCGCTGCTGGGATCGTCGGCGTCCGGGATCGCAGGCGTCATCGCCACCAGCCTGTCGGCCATCGTGCTGAGCGGCATGCTCACCGTCGTCATCGGCCGCGCGGTGTTCGGCGCGAGCATCACCATCGGCGAGGCGTGGGCGAAGGTGCGCGGTCGGCTGCTGGCGCTGCTCGGATTCACCGCGCTGGAGCTGCTCGGCGCCGTGGCGCTGATCGCTCTCGTGATTCTCATCATCGTCGGCGTCGCGGCGGCCGCGAACGGCACGGCCGCATTCCTCATCGGTGCGCCGCTGGTGCTCCTCCTGATTGCCGCGCTGGTCTATCTCGGCACCATGCTCAGTTTCGCGCCGCCGATCATCGTGCTCGAGCGCCTCGGCGTGTTCCCGGCGATCGCCCGATCATTCGCACTGGTACGCAATGACTTCTGGCGCGTACTGGGCATCCGGGTGCTGGCCTCGCTGGTGTCGGCACTGATCGCCGGCGCGGTGTCGGTTCCGTTCAGCATCGGCGGCCAGCTGTTACTCGTGGCGGCCAGTTCCACCCTCACCGCACTCATCGCGCTGGTGCTGATCGCGATCGGCAGCGCCATCGGCCAGATCATCACCGCGCCGTTCAGCGCGGGCGTCGTGGTCCTGCTCTACACGGACCGGCGGATCCGGGCCGAGGCCTTCGACCTGGTGCTGCAGACCGGCGCGGCCGGTGGCTTGCCCGCCGACCCGGGCTCCACCGACCATCTGTGGCTCATCCGGCAGCCCTGACGTGCCGGCGATAGACATCGACCGCGACGCGGCGCACGAGGCGGCGCAGCGGGAGCTCGCCAAACCGATCTACCCCAAAGCGTCTCTGACACAACGTCTCAGCGAGTGGATCGACGAGTTTCTCTACCGGATCATTCTGAAGGGGTCGTCGATTCCGGGTGGCTGGTTCACGATCACGGTGCTGCTGATCGTGCTCGCGGTGGCCGTCATCGTGGCCATCCGGATCGCCCGCCGGACGATGCGAACCAACCGCGGATCCGACTACGCCCTATTCGGCTCCGTCGAGCTGAGCGCCGCCGAACACCGCGCCACCGCCGAGCGATACGCCG
The DNA here is from genome assembly GCA_025965815.1 of Mycobacterium sp. Lineage (GTDB taxonomy): Bacteria > Actinomycetota > Actinomycetes > Mycobacteriales > Mycobacteriaceae > Mycobacterium. The sequence goes on along the minus strand of JAOPWF010000744.1, from coordinate 1,824 downwards.
CGGCGGGCGACTGGGCGGCCGCCATCCGCCATCGACTGCGAGCCATCGCGCGCCAACTCGAGGAAAGCGGCGTGCTCAACCCGGTAGCGGGCCGCACCGCCAACGAGCTCGCCAGGGACGCCGGCCAGAGCGCACCCGAGCTGACATCCGAACTGTTCCGCGCCGCTACCGCTTTCAACGACGTCGCCTACGGTGAACGGCCGGGCACCGAGGCCGGATACCGGATGATCGCCGACCTCGACGAGCGGCTGCGCACCCGCCCGCCCGCGGCCGCCGCCGCATCGAGCCCCGCCGCGCCGCCGGAGAGCTGGGTTGAGGTCCAGTGACCGCAGCGACCACGACCGCGGTGGCACGCTGGCGCACCTGGCGCTGGGTCGCGCTGGCGCTCATCGTCATCGCCGCCATCGCGACCGTGGGCACCTACCTCACCGCGCCACGGCCCGGCGGGCACCTGGATGCGGGGTCCACCTCACCCGACGGAGCGCATGCCCTGGTCGCATTGCTGCGCGATCGCGGGGTCGACGTGGTCGTCGCCGCGAACATGGACGACGTGCAGCGCGAAGCCCGCGCGGACACCCTGGTGGTGGTGGCGCAGACGTTCTTCATGTTCGACGACGCCGTACTGCGCAGGCTGGCGGCGGTCCCGGGCGACCGACTGCTTCTCGAACCGGTGTCGTCCACCCGCGAGCAACTCGCGCCTGCGATTCGAATCGGCGGCAGCAACACCCTGGGCGGCGAACCGAACTGCGATCTGCGCGAGGCGACCCGCGCCGGGTCCGTGCAGTTCTCGCTCAGCGACACCTACGAGGCCGCCACCGATGTGCCGGTGACCCGCTGCTATGGCGGCGCGGTCGTGCGGTACCGAGACGGTGACCGCACCGTCACCGTCGCGGGCACCGGCGACTTCATGACGAACTCTGGGCTGCTCAAAGAAGGCAACGCCGCGCTCGCGATGAACCTGGCCGGCGGCCGGCCACGGATGATCTGGTACGCACCGCAGTCCATGGCGGGTCGATCCGACGGTGCGGCAACGATCTCCGATCTGATCCCGGAGCAGGTGACCTGGATCGCCTGGCAGCTGTCGTTGGTCGTGCTCCTCGTGGCGCTCTGGAAGGGCCGGCGGGTCGGCCCGCTGGTCGCCGAGGAACTACCGGTGGTGGTTCGGGCCTCGGAGACCGTCGAAGGCCGCGGCCGGTTGTACCGGTCACGCCGCGCACGCGACCGCGCCGCCGACGCGCTGCGCACCGCCACCCTGCAGCGGCTGCTGCCACGACTGGGTCTCGGGCACAACGCCGCCGCAGCGGCCGTGGCCGAAACCGTCGCCCAGCGCAGCGGCGCATCGGCCGAGGCGGTGCACCACACGCTGTTCGGTCCGCCGCCTGCCACCGACGCCGACCTGGTAAACCTTGCCCACGAGCTCGACAACATCGAAAGGCAGGTCGCACACTCGTGACTCAGCCGCAGGCCCCGACGACCGGTCAGGACGCGGCGCGAGCCGCACTGCTGGCGTTGCGTACCGAGATCTCCAAGGCGGTCGTCGGTCAGGACGCCGTGGTCAGCGGGTTGGTGATCGCGTTGCTGTGTCGTGGGCACGTACTGCTCGAAGGCGTCCCCGGCGTCGCCAAGACGCTGCTGGTGCGCACGCTGGCCGCGGCCCTGCAGCTGGATTTCAAGCGGGTCCAGTTCACCCCGGACCTGATGCCCGGCGACATCACCGGATCGCTTGTATACGACGCGCGCACAGCGGAATTCGAGTTCCGCGTCGGGCCGGTGTTCACCAATCTGTTGCTGGCCGACGAGATCAACCGGACTCCGCCCAAGACG
>JAOPWF010000717.1 GCA_025965815.1 Mycobacterium sp. | reverse complement strand
GCTCAGCAATGTCCAGCCCCGGCATGTCGCTTGCGGTCCGCCCCGCGATGATCCCCTCCATGGCGCAATCGTAAGTGACAACACCGTTGCTAGGGGGGCGAAATGGGCGGGTAGTACCGTTATCAAGATGTTCGCAATACAAGCACTGTCATCCGATGATCTGACATGGACGCAAATTTCAACGGTGTCGCCCGGACCCGGCGAAGTGCTGATCAAGGTCAGTTCTGCCGGAGTGAACCGCGCCGACCTGTTGCAGGCGGCCGGTCAGTATCCGCCGCCGCCCGGCGCCAGCGAGATCCTCGGCATGGAGGTGTCCGGAGTAATTGCTGAAATCACACCTGCCGTCACAGACTGGGCGGTCGGACAGGAGGTGTGTGCTTTGCTGGCGGGCGGTGGATACGCCGAATACGTGGCGGTTCCGGCCGGTCAGGTGATGCCCGTGCCGGACGGTGTCGAGCTGCATCAGGCGGCCGCGTTGCCCGAGGCCGCGTGCACGGTGTGGTCCAACCTGGAGATGACGGCGCACCTGTCGGCCGGACAGTTGTTGTTGATCCACGGCGGCGCCAGCGGCATCGGCACGCACGGCATCCAGGTGGCGCGGGAGCTGGGCGCCCGGGTGGCAGCGACCGCCGGATCGGCCCGAAAGCTCGACGTGTGCCGCGAACTCGGCGCCTCGATCGCGATCAACCACCGCGAGGAGGACTTCGTCGCGCGGGTGCGTGAAGAGTCCGGCGGTGCGGGGGCGGACGTGATCCTGGACATCATCGGCGCCGCCTATCTGGACCGCAATATCGACACCCTGGCAGCGGACGGTCGACTCGTCGTCATCGGGATGCAGGGCGGCACCAAGGCCGAACTGAAGCTGGGCAAGCTGATCGGCAAGCGTGCCGGCATCCTCGCCACCACGCTGCGCGGCAGGCCGGTTGACGGCCCGAACAGCAAGAGCGCCATCGTCTCCGAGGTCGTCGAGCACGTCTGGCCGATGGTGTCGGCCGGCCGGGTCCGCCCGATCATCGGGGCGGAGTTCCCGATTCAGCAAGCCGCCGAGGCGCACAAGCTGCTGGCCTCTGGTGAGGTGATCGGGAAGATCATTCTGCGAGTTGCGGATTGAATCCCCGAGTCGCTTCGCTCCTGCCCGCCGGATTAGTCAGGAGACTCAGCCGAGTGACGCCAGCGCGCGCACGAGCTGGTCAACCTCGGCGGCGGTCGAGTAGTGCGCCAGGCCCACCGTGACCGCTCCGCCGATGTCGTTGACACCGATGACGTCCAGCACCCGAGAACTGGCGTTCGGAATGGCGCAGATGCCGTTGTCCGCCAACCGCTGAACGACGTGCTCGGCCGGTACATCGATGACCGCGAAACTCAGGGCGGGGATGCGGACCTCCGGCCTGCCGATGATCATCACCCGCGGCAGCGACCGCAGCGAGGCGAGCAGATAGTCGAACAGCCGGTCCATGTAGGCCGCCGCCGATTGCATCGACACCGAGAGTCGGTCACGCCGGGTGCCGCCGGCCGCCTCGTCGAGCGACGCCAGGTACTCGATGCTGGCGACCACACCGGCCAGCAGGCCGAACTGGTGCACACCGACCTCGAGCCGGGCCGGACCGGTCGCGAACGGCACCAGCGACATCGAGCTGAACGAGTCGATCAGCGATGGATCGCGGAACACCAGCGCACCGATCGGCGGCCCGCCCCATGCGATGGCGTTCACTGCGATCACGTCGGCGTCGGTCTCGTCGATGTCGATCAGCCGGTACGGCGCGGCAGCGGAATGGTCGACGACCACCAGTCCCCCGACGTCGTGCACGAGCTTGGTCACCGCCCGCAGGTCGGTGACGGTACCCAGCGTCGACGAGGCGGAGGCGATGGCGACCAGTCTGGTCGGCTTGGTGATCAGGCTCTCCCACTGCCAGGTCGGGAGGTCGCCGGTCTCGATATCCACCTCGGCCCATTTGACCTTGGCGCCATAGCGATTGGCCGCCCGCAGCCACGGAGCGATATTGGCTTCGTCATCGAGTCGGGTGACGACAACTTCGTAGCCGAGCCCGGCCCTGGACGAGGATGCGTCGGCCAGCGACGTCAGCAGGATGGCCCGGTCGGCACCGAGCACCACCCCGCGTGGGTCGGCCCCGACCAGATCGGCGACCGCCTTGCGGGCGGCTTCCAGAACAGCGGCACTGGCGTGCGCCGACGGGTGCGGTCCGCGCGTCGTCGAGGCCGAGCCGCGGAAACCCTTCGAGACGGCGGTCGCGACGGCGTCGGGAATCAACATGCCGGACTGGGCATCGAAATGTACCCAGCCGTCGCCCAGAGACGGGTGCAAACCACGCACCCGGGCGACGTCGTATGCCATGCCAGCCACCTTAGAGCGTCTAGGAATCCCACAAAACGACACGATTATGGTGGGCGCCCGGTCGCACCCACGCCGTGCCGGACCAGGTCACCTGGGCAGCCATACTAGTCCAGTGAGCTTGGGGTTCGGAGTGCTAATAGCGGTGTTGTTGCTAGTGCTCCCCGGGGCGATCGTCGCGCGGGCCGCCCGGCTAACTCTCCCGACCTCCGTCGCAGTCGGCCCGGCCCTGACCTATGGCGTCGTCGGCGCCGCCATCGTCCCGTTCGGCGCACTTGGAATCCCTTGGAACGCACTGACTGCGTTCTTTGCCCTGGTCGTTGTCACCGGCGTCGTCCTGGGTTTGCGGAAAGTGCTCGCCCGGTACCGGGACGAGGCGGCCGAGGCGCGCGCGGCAACGCTCTGGCCTGCGCTGGTAGTGGCCGCCGGGGTGGTTGTCGGGGCGTTGCTGATCGGGTTTGCCGCCGTTCGCGGGATGCCGCACTGGCAATCCATTCCGAGCACCTGGGACGCCGTCTGGCACGCCAACACCGTCCGGTTCATCCTCGAGACCGGGCAGGCGTCCCCGACCCACATGGGTGAGTTGCGCAACATCGAGACTCACGAAGCGCTCTACTACCCGTCGACGTTCCATGCGCTGGCGGCTGTGCTGAGTCAGCTGACCGGAGCGGCGCCCACCACGGCCTACACGGTGAGCTCGCTCGCCGTGGCGGTGTGGCTGTTCCCGGCCAGCGCCGCGATCCTGACCTGGCACCTGTTGCGGCCCCGGTTCGGCGGGCTGGGGGCACCTCCCGCTTGCGGGGGAGAGCGAAGCGACCGGGGGATCGCCACCGACGAATGGCGCACCGCCGGCGCGGCCGCCGCCGCCGCCGCCCTGTCTGCGTCGTTCACTGCGGTGCCCTACGTCGAGTTCGACACCGCTTCCATGCCGAACCTGGCCGCCTTCGGCATCGCCGTGCCGACTTTTGCGCTGGTGGCGTCCACGCTGCGGCACCGGGACCGCATCCCGCTGGCGGTACTGGCGTTGTTGGGCGTCTTCTCGGTGCACATCACCGGCGGCGTCGTCGCCGTCCTGTTGGTGGTGGCGTGGTGGCTGTTCGACGCGTTGTGGCGCCCGGTAAAGGGCCGCGTCGCCGACTTCGTCACGCTGTTGATCGTCGCGGTCCCGACCGTGTTGCTGCTGCTACCGCAGTTCCTGGGCGTGCTGCAGCAGGCGGAGATCATCGTCGGTCACGAGTTCGTCACGCACCAGAGCAAAAAGCGCGTCCTGTTCGATGCCATCGTGCAGCACACCCGACACCTCAACGACTATCCGATCCAGAACATCCTCATCGGGCTTGCGGTGGTCGGCGGCCTGGTTCTGGTGATCAAGCGGATCTGGTGGCCGCTCGCGGTCTGGCTTGTGCTGATCATCTCGATCGTGCATTCCTCGGCTCCGTTCGGCGGACCGCTCGGTGCCATCGCGGGGAAATTCAGCGACCTCTTCTACAGCGATCCGCGCCGCCTGTCGGCCGTCGTGACGATGCTGCTGACCCCGATGGCGGGCATCGGGCTGTTCACCCTTGCCGTGCTGGCGGTGGCGGGGGCCCGGTGGTTGACCGACCGGTGGTCACCGCGCCCTGTCGGCAGACCGGTGTGGGTCGGCGCCACAGCGGTGCTGCTCGTCGCGGTGAGCGTCGCGCTGGCGTGGCACTACTTCCCGCGGCACCGCCGCATCATCGGCGAGAAGTACGACTCGATCATGATCGACAACAAGGACCTGCAGGCGATGGCGTACCTGGCCACGCTGCCCGGGGCCCGCGACACCCTGATCGGTGACGCCAACACCGACGGCACGGCGTGGATGTACGCGGTGGCCGGACTGCACCCGCTGTGGAGCCATTACGACTATCCGATGCAGCAGGGCCCGGGGTATCACCGCTTCATCTTCTGGGCCTACGCCGACGACGCCGACACAGATCCGCGTGTAGCCGATGCGGTGCGGGTACTCAACATCCGCTATGTGCTCACCAGCACGCCCGTGGTCCTCAAGTTCGTGATGCCCGACGGGCTAGTGTCGCTAGATAAGTCGCGTTCGTGGGAGAAGATCTACGACAACGGCGAGTCCCGCATCTACGAGTGGCGCGGGGCCGAACCAGGTGGGCGCCCACAGGCACCGGGATAAGAAGGATGGTGAAGGCATGACTACCAACACCGACGACGACAACATCGAGATCATCGGTAGCCCAGACAGCGGTCAGGCCGGGGCCGAGGCCGGTTCCGAAGACCGCTCGGTGACCGATCTCGTCGCACAGCCGGCGAAGGTGATGCGGATCGGCACCATGATCAAGCAACTGCTTGAGGAGGTGCGCGTCGCACCGCTGGATGACGCCAGCCGCAACCGGCTGCGCGAGATCCACCACACCAGCGTGCGCGAACTCGAGGACGGCCTGGCACCGGAGCTGCGCGAAGAGCTCGAGCGACTGGCGCTGCCGTTCAGCGAGGACGCTGTGCCGTCCGACGCCGAGCTGCGGATCGCGCAGGCACAGCTGGTCGGCTGGCTGGAGGGCCTCTTCCATGGCATCCAGACCGCACTATTCGCCCAGCAGATGGCCGCCAGGCAGCAGCTCGAAGGCATGCGCCAGGGCGCGCTGCCGCACGGTTCGATGCCCCCGGGACAGCCGTTCGTTC
>JAOPWF010000713.1 GCA_025965815.1 Mycobacterium sp. | reverse complement strand
CGGCAGTTGCAGCTGCATTTCGCAGGTGATGAGTACTCCGGACCCATTGCACGCCAACGGATTACCATTCGTGTTCTCGTCGTTCCGGCTCGATTCCCGGATCGCCTCCGATAATGCGATGAAGTCCATTTTCAAGACCGGTGGGCCGGCGCAGTTTCAACCTGATCTTGCCGCCAGGGACGAGTTCGATGTCATGCCGATGTACCGCGACGTGATGACCTACGCGACGGGCTAGTCGGACCAGTTCCGTCCATGCCCGCGCCACAAAACGGCCGAGTTCGACGACGACGCTTGCGAGGATTACCGCTCAGCAGTCTGCGACTACTACCTCGGCAGACGAAATGCGGCCCGAAATGTTGAAACAGAAGCCATAGATTGGAACAAAACCAGAGACCACGTCAGCCATCGGCGGCGGCGGTGCTCGTCGAGTCGCAGATAGCGCGGGGGTAGCCCGGCCTACTCGATACCCTGGCGGAATGTTCGTCACCCCGCGATATGGCGACGGCTCGCTGGCCGACCTGGTGCCCTCGGTGCTCGGCGTGCTCGGCGTCGCGGGGGAGTCCGACCGGATCGGCCTCGGGCTCGACGGCGTGCGCCGGGTCGCGATCCTGCTGATCGACGGGATGGGCGCCGACATCGTGGCCGCCCGCCGCGACGTCGCGCCCTTCCTCCGTGGACTGCCGGAGCGGACGTTGACAGCGGGGTTTCCGAGCACCACGGCGACGAGCCTGGCCTCGTTCGGCACGGGCGTTCCGGCGGGCGAGCACGGCATCGTCGGCTACCTGCTCGCTGTACCGGACCACGAGCGGCTGATGAACCCGCTCAAGTGGCGACTAATGGGCGCCGGACCCAAGGTCGACCTGCTGAAGGAAGTGATACCGGAGCAGTTCCAGCCTGTGACGACCGTGTTCGAGCGCGCCGCGGGAGACGGCATCACCGTGAGCCAGGTGGCGCCGATGTATCAGGCCGACTCTGGGCTGACCAGAGCGGCGCTGCGCGGCGGCGCGTTCCGGCCGAGCTTCTCGTCAGGTGATCTCGTCGACGGCGTGGTGTCCGCGCTCGGCGAGGGCGACCGGTCGCTCGTCTACGCCTATCACGGAGACCTGGATATGACCGGCCACGTCCGCGGCCCGAATTCGGAGGCGTGGGCGCTCGAACTCGCCCAGATCGATCTGACGATCCGGCTGATCACCGAGCGGCTGCCGGCCGACTCGGCACTGATCGTCACCGCCGACCACGGCATGGTGCAGGTCGATTCGCCTGTCGACTTCGATAGACGGCCCGAACTGCAAGCAGGTGTGCGAGCGCTCGGCGGCGAGCCCCGCGCTCGACACGTGTATGCCGAACCTGGCGCCGCCGAGGACGTCGCCGCGGCCTGGCGCGAGCTGCTCGGCGCCGACTTCACGGTGGCGACCCGAGCCGAGGCGGTCAACTGGGGCTGGTTCGGGCCACGCGTCATGTTCCGGGTGGCGCCGCGGATCGGCGACGTCGTGGTCGCGGCGAACACTGACCGTGCGGTGATCCGGTCCGGCGGCGAGCCGCTACAGTCACGCCTAGTCGGTCACCACGGCTCCCTCACCCCGGCGGAGATGTTGGTGCCGCTGTACACGTTTAGCTGACCCGTCAGGGCAGAGGCAATTGCTCGCCACCGAACTGCCGTGCACCGGCATTGAGGGTGTCCAGATAGGCGCGCAATTGGGCCTGTGCGATGTCCGGTGGAGTATCGCCGTCGGCGCTCGCCGAGTCCGTCTTCTGCCACGCCTGGCACCCGTCCGTCTTAAATGCCTTGTCACTCGGGTCGATCTGTACCACCTGAGGCTTCGAGCTCATGGCGCTATCGATGATGTCGCTGCCATTGATGCTGCCCAGCCGCTTCCAGTAACACGTGCCATCGCCGACAGGGCCCGCAGTGCTATACGTGCCCGGCACGATGTCGGTTCCGACCAAAAACGTGCCGCTGCTGTCGATGGTCGCCTTGGGTCCGGGCGCAGGTGGAGGCGGATCGGCACTCGCAATGCCGGAGGCGGTAACGCAACCGGCGAAAACAAGCGTTGCGGCAACGAGGGCTGTTGTCTTCAACCTCATGGACAGCAGCGTACTTCTTTGAAGAGAACCGGGCCCGCGGCCTACGGCGACCTCCGCGGAAGACCGCACTCAGGCGTGCGGAAGTTGGCGGCCAGGCCGTTGTCGTCAAAGGCCCAGTCAGCGAAGCGCTCGCCAATTCGGCGGTCAGCGGCAGAGTACGGCAGGAGCTCGTCGGGCAGCGGCAGCTCGACGAAGTCCCGCTCGCCGTAAAGCGAGCGGCCATCGAAATAATGAAGATACGGGTCGTCGGACGCCCGTTGCTCGGTGATGCAGGACAACTCGTCCCGGATGACCGTGAGCGTCAGCCGCCCGCTGGCACGCTCCGATGGGTCGCCGAGGGCGCGGAAACGCATTCGCTGGCCGTCGAATTCGGGCGCGATGGGGCCGGGTCTGGGGCCCGGCGCGTGGACCACCTCGCGGGCCTCGAGGTGACCCCCGCGCCCGAAACACCTCCAACGGCTGGACGATGTGTCGGCTCCCCCGCTGAACTACCCAGCGCCGATTCACGGCGCGTTGCGAGCGATGCTGCAGTTCGCGGGAACCACCGTCGACGGGGAAACGTCTAGCGTCTATCACCACTCGTGCAAAGTAAGGTTCGCTACTGAATCTCCGCGAGGCTTAACACAGCCAAGCCGTCATTACGAGCGTCGTCACAACAGCTCGTACGACCGAAAGATGTTGTGAGAGCGAGCATTGAACCCTGAAGTTGCCAGGTCGATCTGGACATTGTGCCGCACCGGGGACTATTCGACTTGTGCGTACGTTTCGGGTGCTGGATCAGGAAGGGGAGCGCCTCGGATCGTCTGAAGTCCGGCCGCCGGGATCCAAATCGGAATTGACGTTTCCGTAGACACCGTTTGGGTATCCCTTTCGAAGGACAAGGAGGTCTGACGAGATGCCTGTTTGGGGATGGATTCTGATCGCGGCGATCGTCGTGATCGCGGTGGTGGCGATCGTTTTTGCCCGCGCGGCGAACAGCCGCAAGAGAACGGAACGGCTCAAACAACGGTTTGGTCCGGAGTACGAGCGGACGGTCGGTCAGGCGGGCGAACAAGGCGCCGCGGAGGACGAACTCACCGCACGCGAACGAAAGCGAGACAAACTCGACATCGTCCCGTTGTCGCCCCGGGCGCGAGAGGAGTACGCCGACCGCTGGCGGACGGTGCAGACGGCCTTCGTCGACAATCCGTCGAGCGCAGTAGGTGATGCGGACGAGCTCGTGATCCTGGTTATGCGCGAGCGCGGCTACCCCATCGACGACTTCGATCAGCGTGCGGAGGACATCTCGGTCGACCACCCCACGGTCGTCGAGAACTACCGTGCAGCGCACAACATCTCCCGTTCGCAACAGGAGCGCGACGTCGGCACGGAAGAGCAGCGTAAGGCATTCGTCCATTACCGCGTGCTCTTTGAGAAGTTGCTCGAGACGGACAAGGACAAGTCACAGGAGGCAAGCGCATGACAACCCACGATCAGCAAACCGAGACCACCGACTCGACCGTAAGGACCGACGCGGCAAGCAAGACCATGCAGTCGACCGCAAGGACGGACCCGTCCACCGATACTGCCGACTCGGCCGTGACGACCGACCAATCCACCGCGGGAACCGACCAGTCGACCATGGGAGCCGATTCGTCCGCCGCGGGGAGTGACCCGTCGACGGAGCAATCGCTCTTCGCCGAGGACGAACTTTCGGGGCTGCGCTCGCGCTGGGACGATGTACAAGCCGGATTCGTCGACGATCCTCGAGATTGCGTCCAGAAGGCCGACGTCCTCGTGTCCGACGTCGTTGACCAGCTCACGACCGGCTTCTCGGAGGTCCGCGTGCGGCTCGAGGCGCAGTGGGGTAGAGGCGAAGAGGCTTCTACCGAGGACCTGCGTCTTGCGCTAAAGCGCTACCGCGAGTTCTTTGAGCGACTGCTCGCGGTCTGAGGAGCCGACAGTCATGGACAACGACTTGTGGACCTACCCCGAAACCGTCGGTCGACTGGACCTGACGGGCTTCGAAGTCGAAGCCGCCGACGGCTCCATCGGGAAGGTTGACCAGTCGAGCAACGAGGCAGGCGGAAGCTATCTCATCGTCGACACCGGAGTCTGGATCTTCGGCAATAAGGTCATCCTTCCCGCGGGACTTGTCGAACGTGTAGATCGCGACCAGGAGAAGCTCTACATCGCGCCGACGAAGGACGAGATCAAGGCCGCGCCCGACTTGGACGACGACGCTTCCGACGATTACCGCTCCGCGGTCAGCGACTACTACCTCGGCAGACGAGCTGCGGACCAACCAACAACCCACAGCTTGGAATAGGCCAGACACCGGAAACCGCGTAATTCATCCAGTGCACGTGCGCACCTAATTGTTAACCACCGCCGGATGGTGGCGGCTTGCGACTGAAACTGCTTGCCGACCTAGTCGCGATAAGGCCTGCGGCCTGGGCCGTAGCGACGGTCCGCTCCCAACCAAGCTCGCCGGCTACGAGCACAGCGAGTGCGGTGGCGAGCGCCACCAGCGATGCGACCGAGTGCACCCACCCCGGGCCGACGTGAATTGCATTCAGCAGGACCAGCGAGCACGCGCCGGCCACCGCGAACATGGCGCCTAACGCGATACGCCGCCGACCCGCCTGCGCGTTGTCAAGCGAAGTGTCGGCAGGCGTCCGTGTCGGTGGGACGACTGACGCGGTCATAGTTTCACGGTGCCGGGCTGGCCTGAGGAGGTCCCAAGCGGCAGCTGTGCAGTCCCTATGACTGTGCGTCTTCGCTGACGATAGGCGCGTGCGGCGCATTCACCACTTTGCTTTGCATTCGGGGCGGCTAGCTACCGTGTGGGCACGCGTAACTTGCCGCTCACGCGTTCGCGTCAGTTACCGCCCGGGGGCTGTCAGTAGTTTCACTAACAAGCATTGCGTCGCAATATTGAATCGTGTAGCAAACCCTCGGATCGGTACATCGCGCCAATTCACTGGCTGAGCGCCGATTGGCTCCCTAACAAGCAAGCATTGTTGGTCTTGCCGGATCGGTCGCTAGCCGCAGCCCGGCAACGCCTAACTCATCGGGCCCCCGCCCTGATATACACACTCGTACTTCGCGACCAAACATGCCGTGCAGCCGTCATTCTCACCTACGGATAGCGGTGTACCAGTCTCGGTGAACGACCAGGCGACCCGTACTCAGCGGTTGAAGACAGACGAGTTGACACGCGCGACCCGAAGATCGAGTCCCGGACTTGCGTAGCGGTTGCGCGCGGTCACGCTAATCGGGAGCAGCCTCTCGGTCACTTTCAGTCGGGCTGATAGTTCGCCCCCTTATCAGCGACCAGCTAATTCAGAAGCTGGCAGGAACCTCGCAGCATTCCGGGCGCGACATTGGCGCGACCGCGCTGCTACGCTTCGAAAGCTGCCGGATGCCAGGTTGCGAAGAGCGAACCGCCCGCCAGCCGTCGCAGTGGCGCTACGAAACAGCAGAGTCCCCACGGGAGAGTGTTGCGCACCGGAGAGATCAAGGCCTTGACCGGCCTTCGCATCGCCGCTGCCGTGTGGGTCGTGCTGTTCCACTTCCGGCCGTTGTTGGGGGACGCAGCGCCCGACCTCAGCGCGGACCTCGCGCCCGTGCTCAACTGCGGCGCTCAGGGCGTCGACCTGTTCTTCATCCTCAGTGGGTTCGTGCTGACCTGGAACTACATCGACAAGATGGGACGGTCGTGGTCCGCGCGCGCCGCCGTGCGCTTCCTGTGGCTGCGGCTGGCCAGAGTGTGGCCGGTCTACCTGGTCACCCTGCATCTTGCGGCTCTGTGGATCATTTTCACGCTCAACGTCGGTCACGTGCCGTCGCCGAACGCGAACCAGCTCACCGCGATCAGCTATGTGCGCCAGATCCTGCTGGTGCAGCTGTGGTTCCAGCCGTACTTCGACGGTTCGAGCTGGGACGGGCCAGCCTGGTCGATCAGCGCGGAATGGCTGGCCTACTTGCTGTTCGGACTGCTCGTGCTGGTGATCTTCCGGATGGCGGTCGTGACGAGGGCGCGGGTCCTGGTGTTGCTCGCGTTCGCCGCCTCGCTGGCGCCGGTGCTGCTGTTGGCGGCGAGCGGCCACTTTTATACACCATGGAGCTGGTTGCCGCGGATCGTGATGGAATTTGCCGCGGGCGCACTGGCAGGCGTCGCCGTCCAAAGGTTGCAGCTGACCGACCGGGTCCGCCGTGGCGCCGGGTACCTTTCCGTATTGCTGGCCGCCGCGATCATCGGCATTCTCTACTGGCTCGACGCGCATCCGCTGACCACGGTCCGCGACGCCGGCGGATTCGTCGACGTCCTGTTCGTGCCGCTGGTGGTAACCCTGGCGGCCGGCGTGGGCAGTCTGCCACGACTGTTGTCCTCCCCGCCGATGGTGTACGGCGGGCAGATCTCGTTCGGTCTGTACATGGTGCACGAACTGGTGCACACCGCCTGGGACTGGGTCGCGGTGCAGTTTGGCCTCACCCTGGCGGGCGGTGTGGGGAAGTTGGCGGTCGTCGGCCTGCTCACAATCGCGGCGGGTGCCGCAGCCCTGCTGTTTCACTTCGTTGAGGAGCCCGCCCGCCGGTGGATGCGCAGGATGGTCGACGTCGGCGAGCCGGACACGAAATCGCGAGTCGGCCCGCCCGCCGACCCGGTGAAGAACAAGCTTCAACCGATCGATGGTGCCCTGGAAGCGCGAACGATGGCGGTCCCCGCCCGCCGCGCCGGGTGACGGCTGCTCCAGTAAGGCGAATCATGCTGTGCCGCAAAGCGAGGTTTCGCTAATTGGTCTTAGGCTGCTGTGATCGCGGGCAGCTTACTACGACGCCGTGGACAGTGGAGGTAGCAGTGAGTCGTCTGGTCACGCTTATCATCGCTCTCGCCCTTCTGGTCGGCGTGCTGAGCGAACACCCAGCAGTGGCGAGGCTCTACGACACACTGACCGTGGATTCCCCACTGAGCCACGTCGCGGTGATCGGCGACTCCTACACCACCGGCACCGATGAGGGGGGCCTCGGGCCGAACGGATGGACCGCCCGCGCCTGGCAGACGCTTGCTTACCGGGGGGTACAGGTCGCCGCCGATGTGGCATCCGAGGGCGGAGCCGGTTACGGCGTGCGGGGCAACCACGGCAGCGTGTTCGAGGATCTGACTGCCAGGGCGGTCCACCCCGACGACGTGCTGGTGGTGTTTTTCGGCTCACGGAACGATCAAGGTGTCGATGCAATGCAATTCGCCGGGATGGCCCGCAACACCTTGGATCTCGCGCGCCGCGCCGCGCCGTCCTCGAGGCTCCTGGTGATCGGGCCACCGTGGCCGACCGCCGACGTACCTAACTCGGTGCTGCAGATCCGCGACATGCTCAAGGTTCAGGCCTGGGTCGCGGGAGCAGCGTTCGTCGACCCGCTCGCCGAGCGCTGGTTTGTCGGCAGGCCGGACCTCATCGGTGCGGATGGGGTGCACCCTAACGACGCGGGGCATGCGTATCTGGCGGACAAGATTGCGCCACTCATCGCCGCACAGGTACCTAGGCGGTCCTGAGCTTCGGGGAGCGGACTGGCGTCGCACGATGCTGTGTCGTTCGGGTTGGATTGCGTTGTGCCCCTGCCGGGTACGCCGACACCGTGACGGACACTACGCGGGCCCGGTCGGCGCCGCCCCAAAGTAGTGAACATCAGGTCCACGGTGCTGGTCCGGTCGTCTGTGTTCGCCGGCCTAGGTGGTCGTCCACAGCGAGCGCCGCATCGCGATCGTCGGTGTAGACACCTGCCGGGGCAGCGGTTCAGAAGGCTGGAACGACACCAACGCGCACGGCGCGGCGGTGGCCGACGGGGTGGGACGTTCGCCAGCCAGTTGCACCGCAACATCATTGCGAGCGGGTTCGCCGAAGACATCCAGCTGCTGATCGGCGCTTCGGTACCCAGCGCGCGGCTGTTCGCCGACGCGTCACCGGCTTGGGTCCACATCGACCGCCATGACTATGACAGTGTGGCGGCCGACATCGCCGCGTGGCAGCCGAAGGTGGCCGACGGTGGCTGGCGATCTGGACACGACTGCGACGCCGGGCAATGGCCTGGTGTCTTCCGGGCAGTGCGCGATCTGCTCCATGCAGGGCAGCCGAGGTTGTTGTCGCAGGGGCGCTGGGTGAAGCCTGGCTAAGCCACGGCTAAGCCGGCGTCCGTGCCAATGCGCGATGGGCGGTCCCGCGCAACCCCGCCGGGAAGGCCGTGCCCTCGATCGAGTCGCACGCCGATCTGCTCCCTTCGTGGGTCGCAGCGGTGACCGGCGGGAATGGGCTCGACGGTGTGGCGAGCAGCGGAAGCAACCCCCGGCGGCGGGTGAGGATGTCATCCGCGAACTCGTGGAGGGCCTCGGCCACCGAAGCCGCGGTGGGAAAAATCGCCGCGTCGTCGCCGATATGCAGTAGGTGGGTGACCGCGGGACTGGCCACTAAGGCCCACTCCACCGCAGCGCTACGGCACTGCTCGTCAACAACTTGGAGCATCGAGATACATTTCGCAGCAAAGGAATCCACGCCGCTCAGGTCGAGGACAAAGGGTTTCTCCGCGAGAACGAAGCGCCTGGCATACTGGCTGACGGGGCCGACGTTCGTGGCGTCGATTCTGCCGCTGATCGTCACGACGGTTGCCAGATGACGACATTGCGCCCGCATGTGGACGTTGTTGCAGTCGAGTGCGGCATTGCCGTGGCCGGACGTGGCATTCGGATTGGACGTTGAACTCGCAACAGTCATGAACGGCCCCATTCTCACTGGTGTCGCCGAGGTAGCCGCCCACCTCGACTTACGTCAACGTTAAACCGCTAACCTAAGGCGACCGCGTGCACCAGCTAATGCTTTAGTAAGAAACGACTTTGGCGTAGTCGCGCATGTCCCCGCACCATGTCATCGTCCAGAAAACGCCAAATGTGCTGTGGCCGTTTCGAACTAACCCTTGATTGTGATCGACTCGCGTCTGTGTGGGGTCCCGAGAACGTCGACGTAGTTCTGGGCGCCGCGGCCTGGGTACCGCGAAGTGCGGCGCATGGCCGCGTCTGCTACTTGGTGCCGAAGATGCGGTCGCCGGCATCCCCCAAGCCGGGCAGGATGTAGCCGTGCTCGTCGAGCTGGCGGTCGACCGCGGCGGTGTAGATTGGCACGTCCGGATGGGCCTCGTGCATGACGGCGATACCTTCTGGGCAGGTCAGCAGGCAGACGAACTTGATGGATTTGGGTCCGCTTTCCTTCAGCCGCTCCACCGCCGCGACGGCGGAGTTGCCGGTGGCCAGCATCGGGTCGATCACCACCACGTCGCGCTCGTGCAGGTCGCCGGGCATCTTGAAGTAGTACTCCACGGCCACCAGCGTCTTGGGGTCGCGGTACAGGCCTATATGGCCCACGCGCGCGCCAGGCACCACTGTCAGCATGCCGTCCAGGATGCCGGTGCCCGCGCGCAGGATGGAGACAAAGACCAGCTTCTTGCCATCGATGACCTTGCCGGTCGTGCTTTCCAGCGGCGTCTCGATCTCGATCTCCTGCATCGGGATGTCGCGCAGGACCTCGTAGGCCATCAACGTGGAGATCTCATTCGCCAGTAGCCGAAAGTTGTTGGTGGAGGCCTCCTTGCGGCGCATCAGCGTGAGCTTGTGCTGCACCAGCGGGTGGTCGATCAGGTGTACTTTGCCCATGGATCCTGTGTCGTTGTCGTCGATGTCATTCCCTAAAAGACCGTGCCGTCGCTGACGATGGCCAGCGGCGGCAACCCTCCACGTAATCGCTGTGCCAGCGCACGGCCCGCGGCCCAGGTGCCGCCCTCCAGCACGCGGGCCAACGGCATCTGTCCGGCGTCCACGCCGAGTCGTGCGCGCACCAGCGGGGCCAGTTCGTCCAATAGCGCCACCGTCAGGGCGCGCCATTCGACCACCAATTCGTCGCCCACTGTCCAGCTGCGGGCGGCCCAGGCCGGGTCGCGCAGGCGCAGCACGCCGGTATCCAGCAGCAGGCCGCCGTTACGGTACTCGGGCAAGCCGGTCAGCGCGTCTAATCCCGCCACGTGCACGCCCGCCCATTCGAAGGGCTCCAGCAGCGAGTAACTCAACCACTGCGACAGCTTGTGGAACGGCATCCAGCCCTGGGTCAGGCCCGGCCCGGGCACCGCCTCGTGGCGCCAGCAGTCGCCCACGGGCTCGGAGTCGATTGCGTTGTCCGCCGGCCAGATACCCGATAACGATGTCAGCAGGTGCGCCAGGATGCCGTGCGCAGCCACCGTGGTCTGTCCGCGCGGTTCGACCAGTAGGTCGAACAGGCCGCCGGGCCGGCCATGGCGGCCGAACAGCTCAGGCTGTGCGGCCAGCGCCTCGCCCAGGCGGTGCAGCACCAGAACGCGACCTTCGAGGCCGACCAGCGGATTGGATGGGCTGACCTGGAACGCCTCGGCCACCCGGTCGGCGGCTAGGCCGCGCAAACCGTCCGCGTCGACCTGCAGCGGCTGGTCGGCGTCGCCCGAGAACAGGCCGACCAGGAAGGCGTGCCAGCTCGCCACGGCCAGGCCTTCGGAACGGGCGAAGGCCTGTCCACTGGCGGCTTCGTGGTATCGCCAATCCGGGCCGGCCCCGGCATCGAGCAGCACGCTGACCACGGCTACGTCGATCATGGCTCGGGCACGACCCGGCGCATCCACCGTCGACAGCCGCGCATCCAGCTGGGCCTTGCGTTCCACACCGCCGGCCTCGAAATGGCGCCATCGGCTGTGAAAGGGGATCTGCAGGTCGGGATAGCGCGCACGCGTGAGGTCTGCCACCTCGGTCGCGGCCGTCTGCAGCGCTTCGTCGTGCACGCTGAACCAGTGCGAGTCGCCCGCGCGTGCGCGCTGCAGCAGGTGCTGCGCGCGCTCCCGCACGGCGGTCGTGGTGCGCAGCGCCGCGGCTGCGCCCTCGGGCCGGTCGGTGTCGAGTAGGGTAGTTGTGCCGGCAGTGCTCATTCGACGCTCATTCCGGGCTCATCCGTCGAACCCTCGACCCTTGGACTTTTTGAGTTCGTCAGCGTCCGGCACCGCCCCTGGCGTGAAGTAGCCGGCCGCCATCTTGGCGTCGATCTCCACCCGCGCGTCGGCCGGGACCAGCTCGTCCGGGATGTTCACCCGCTCGCCGACCTCGATGCCCGAGCCGGTGATGGCGTCGTACTTCATGTTGCTCATGGAGACCAGGCGATGGATCTTCCTGACACCCAACCAATGCAGCACGTCGGGCATCAATTCCTGGAAGCGCATGTCCTGTACGCCCGCCACGCACTCGGTGCGGGCGAAGTACTGATCGGCCGTGTCGCCACCCACCTGGCGCTTGCGGGCGTTGTAGACGAGGAACTTGGTGACCTCGCCGAGTGCGCGGCCCTCCTTGCGCGAGTAGGCCACCAGGCCCACCCCACCCCGTTGTGTCCCCTGGATGCATTCCTCGATCGCATGCGTCAGGTAGGGACGGCAGGTGCAGATGTCGGAGCCGAAAACGTCCGAGCCGTTGCACTCGTCGTGTACGCGCGCGGTCAGTTCCACCGACGGATCGGCAAGGTCGCGTGGGTTGCCGAAGATATAGATGGTCTGCCCGCCGATCGGCGGCAGGAAGACCTCGAGGTCCGAGCGCGTCACGAGCTCCGGGTACATGCCGCCGGTCTCCTCGAACAGGACGCGACGCAGATCGGTCTCACTGCAGCCGAAGCGTTGCGCCACACCCGGGAGGTACCAGACGGGCTCGACCGCCGCCTTGGTGACCAGCGCCGCGCCGCTGGGCAGTAGCGTGCGGCCGTCCGGGAGTAGGCGTCCTCGCAGAATGGCGTCCATGATCTCGGGCACGATCACGTGAGCCTTGGTCACCGCGATGGTGGGACGGATGTCGTGACCGGCGGCGAGGTCGGCGGCGAAGACCTCGGCAACCATGGCGCCCCAGGGGTCCATGCTCACGATCTTGCCCGGCTCAGCCCACTGTGGGTACGGGCCGATGACGTCTGTCGGCGACGTGTTCGTGAGGTCGGCTTTGTGCTCGCGTGACAGCGCCCCGGCCGCGACCGCCAGCGCGCGGTAGACGCTGTAGGAGCCGCTGTGCGTGCCGATCACATTGCGGTGGGCACGCTTAGTAGTGGTGCCGATCACCGGCCCGCGCTCGGCGGCCGTCGGTGCGTCCCAGAGGATGGGCAGCGCGCCGAAGCCACCGCTGTGCGAGGTCAACCGGATGTGGCCGACGGCAGTCTTACGTTCGGCAGGCGATGGCGCAGCGGCGCCGGCTTCAGTGGACATGCTCGTCCCTTCGGTCCCGAAAGTGCGGTAGCCCGGCACGGCTGCCGGAGCGCGTCTTCCGCGCCGGTTGCTGCCGACCGTCGGAACCCGCCAGCATAGCGACTCGGCCGGGTCAATGCCCTTTGTTGCGGACGCTAGCTGGCCGGTCCATCGTCGACAGAATCCGGAGGGCCGGCGGAGTCAAGCTGTGGAGTAGGCGCAACCGGCAACGTTCCATTGCGATCCGCGAGAACGGATAGCGTACTGATTGCGCTATAGTTCACATCGACATGACGATCAATCAACCAGACGTTTGGGACCATTCAACCTCCGGCGTCCAATTTCCAGAGAACATCCCAGCTAGTTTGAAGGACGCCGTAGATTCGGCTACAAAAACCTTTGCGACCGTGCATTTAGCTATACTCCGAGAGCCATTCTTAAGCCTCATACTCGGTGGCCGTAAACGAATCGAGTCGAGATTCACCACGAAGCGCATAGCGCCCTTCAGTCAGATAGCCGCTGGCGATCTTGTGATATTGAAGCAGGCCAGTGGCGCTGTTCGAGGATGGTTCATCGCTGGCGCCACAAAGAGCATGGAGCTTTCTGACGCCCAATTTGATCAAGTGCAGCGTGACTATGACGATGCCATCTGTGGATACGTAGATCCACAATTTTGGCAATCGCGCCGCACCAAGCGTTACTGCACCTTAATTGAAGTAGCGGCAGTCGATCGGGTGGAGCAGTTTCACGTGCGCAAGCATGATCAACGCGCCTGGGTGGTATTTAAACGGCCGGCTGAAGAAGAAGTCCACGACGTCGCGTAGCAAACCGAATCACCCCAGGACGATCGAACCGCCTAGGACCGAGATCCCTTTGGTGTCCAATGGACGCGACGCCGGGCCGTTCGCTACGGAGCCGTCGAGGTCGAATTTGCTGCCATGGCACCGGCAGTTGATCGTTCCGCCCTGCACCTCAGATACCGTGCATCCGGCGTGCGTGCAGATCGCGGACAACCCCTTGATCTCCCCCTCCGAAGGTTGCGTCAGCACGATGTCATCGATGATCACACCCGACCCGACCGGCACATCGGACGTCTCGGCAATAGCGCGCACTGGCGCGGGCGATGCCGGTGCACCGGTTGCCGGCGCCGACCCGGTTGTGGTCGGCGCCGCAGTTGGATCGCCGGCAGCGGCCGGCTTCTTGCCGTAGGTCGTGCAGGCAGTAAGGTCGGTCGCAACCAGGCCAAGCCCAGCGCTGACAATGAATTTCTGCCGGGAAGTACGCAATTCTGCGAAATGCATGGCGACTCTTTCGTTATGGGTGGCGGTGGGCCGGGCCGGAGGTTAGAACGTCACCTCTTTCACCTCGAAGAACCACAACTCCGATGTCAGCCAGACGTAGACCAGACCAAAGAAGACCAGCCCTCCGGCCACTGGAATCACCCAAGCCCGATGGCCCTTGCAGGTGAGCAACAGCATCTTCGTCACGAATCCGCCGTAGAAGAACCAACCGAAGAGCGCGTGGAAGAGCACTCGGCTGTCGTAAGGGACGCTTGCCAGAATAGCCAGTCGCCCCGACCACACGTGCGCGGAGCGATCCACGACGGAGTTCTACCGCCAGGAATCAGGCGGTACATCGCAAACGCGGAGCCCAACTGGACAGCGCCAGCGAGACGGCGAACGTCGCCAGCCACGACTTCACCGCGGTCCCGCTGGAGAAGCCCGACACGCTGACCGAAAAGAATCGTGGATCGTGCACCTTGCCGAACACGCCGAGTCCAACTGCGACGAGCGCGCCGATCACAACCGCCATCACCACGGTGACGCCTCCCGCTCAGCTCCCATGTGCGCGTGTTGCCGGGACACGAGCTGTGGGATCAGAAGACATCGCTGTCGCCCTCCACAGGACTCGCGGCGAGTGTCCGGCCGTTGATCACGGCCGTCCCATCGATCGACAGATTCGGCGCGGCCGAAGTTGACCCGTCAGGCTGCGGTTGCACGCCGGCGGCGGCCCCGTTCGCATCGATGATCCAACTGCTGCGAACACCGTCTTCCTGGTAGACATACAGGCCGGCTGGTGACTGCACGGTTGCCGTTGTGAATTCCCACTTCTTTTGGCCAATCCGGAGGGTCCCGACGACCGCGGGCCCTTGGAGACGCCCTTCGAGTCGGCTCGTCTTGCTTTGTTGAAAAGGTTCATGCCGCCCTTAACGGCGCTGCCCGTGAGCCCTCCATCACGTCGCCGTCGCAGGCGTAGGCGATTGCCTTCTTGCCGTCGCGCTGATCTCCAAGGTGATGGCACCACTGGCCTTCATCGCTGATGCCCATGAGCTGGGTGCGGGTACTTCTTCATCTGACCAGCATGGGTGGCCGAGAGGTCCGGTACTTGGAGAAAATATGAAGATTGCGTGGAGATTGCGAGTG
>JAOPWF010000704.1 GCA_025965815.1 Mycobacterium sp. | reverse complement strand
TGATGAGCCAGCTGATCCAGGCGAGTCAGGAAGGTGAGGCTGACGGATCGAACCTCACCGAGACGGAATTGCTCGCCACGGCGGGCCTGGTGCTCGCTGCCGGATTCGAGACGACGGTGAACCTGCTGGGCAACGGCATCGGGATGTTGCTCGAGGCGCCCGAGCATCTGTCGACGTTGGCGGAGCGCCCGGAGCTGTGGCCCAACGCAGTCGAGGAAATCCTCCGGCTGGAGTCGCCGGTTCAGCTGAGCGCCCGCGTGGCCCGCAAGGACGTCGACGTGGCAGGCACGCTGATCGAGCGCGGCGAGATGGTGGTGCTCTACCTGGCCGGCGCCAACCGCGATCCAGCGGTATTCGAGGACCCGCACCGCTTCGATATCGAACGCTCCAACGCGGGAAAGCATCTGGCGTTCTCCAGTGGCCGGCACTTCTGTCTCGGCGCCGCACTGGCCCGCGCGGAAGGCGAAGTGGGGCTGCGGGCCTTCTTCGACCGCTATCCCGACGCGCGGCTGGCCGGCAGCGGCAGCCGGCGCGACACCAGGGTGCTGCGCGGATGGTCGTCACTGCCCGTCGAGTTGGGAACCGCAGCCGCACTAAGGTTGTGACGTGGATTACCGTGCCGCACTGGTGGACCAGAACCGCGCATTCGGCGAGCTCGTTGGCGACGCCGATCCCTCGACACCCGTTCCCACCTGCCCCGGATGGGCGATCACCCAACTGTTCCGCCACGTCGGCCGCGGCGACCGGTGGGCGGCCCAGATCGTCGCAGACCGGTCCCAGGAGGCCATCGACCCGCGTACCCTGCAGGGCGGCAAGCCCGCGGAGGACGCCGACGTCGCCGACTGGCTGCGCGGCGGCGCGCAGGACCTGATCGACGCGGTCGCCCGGGTGGGCGCGGAGACCGCGGTGTGGACGTTCCTCGGCCCGAGGCCGGCTGCCTGGTGGATCCGCAGGCGGTTGCACGAAGCCACCGTGCATCGCGCCGACGCGGCCCTGGCACTGGGCGTCGACTACCAGCTCGCGCCGGACCTGGCCGCCGACGGCATCAGCGAATGGCTGGACCGTGTCGCGATCCAGGCGAACCCGGACGCGATGCCGCTCGAACCCGGGCGGATGCTGCACCTGCACGCCACCGATGAGGGGCTCGGCACGGACGGCGAATGGACCATTCGGGCCGACGGCCGGCGGGCTGGAGCACAGCGACTCGGGGATGTAGATACGGGTATCTGGTGGACCCACGACCACGGGAAGGGTGACGCCGCCGTGCGCGGCCCGGCTCAGGACCTGTTGCTGGCGATCGTGCGGCGGCGCTCCCCCGCCGACGCGGGAATCGACGTTCTCGGGGACAGCGCCGTCTGGGACGGCTGGTTGGAGCGCACGCCGTTCTGAGTGGCGTAATTTGAAGGATCATGACGACATCGGAGATCGCCACCATCCTCGCGTGGCACGACGCGCTGAACGAGCAGGACCTCGACACCCTGATCGCCCTGTCCAGCGACGACATCGACGTCGGGGACGCCAACGGCGCAGTGCAGGGGCATGATGCGCTGCTGGAGTGGGCGACCTCGTCATCCATCGCCGCGGTGCCGGGCCGGATGTATGTGCACGACGGCGTGGTGGTCGTCGAGGAGCAGGACGGCAAGGCCGCGGCGTTCCGGGTCGTCCACGACAAGGTGACCTCGGTGTTCCGCCACGACGATCTGGCCTCGGCATTGGCCGCCACCGATCTGACCGAAGACGACCTCAGCGTCGACGCGTAGTCGTCCACACAGCCGATGCATTCGGGCACCGGCATCACGCATTCCGCAACCATCCGATTCTTAGAGTGGGGCGTCACTCTATGCGGCTGAGACCAAAGTGAGAATTGTTTCGTCGGGCCCGTGCCGGGTTGCGATACGGAGGAAGAATGTCGAAACCGAATGCTCCCGTCGCTGATTGCCGTGGCGTGCGGTACACGCACTTCGCCCCACCAGGACTGCGGCCGACCGACGGTACGCTCCGACGATTCGCCGGGTTACCTGATCTTCACCGACCGCGAGACGATCCTCGACGGATACCCGATCTGTGGTCGAGTTCATCGATCGACCCGACCGAGCCGGATCCGCTGTACAGATGATCCCGATAATGCTGGATCCCCCAGGGCGCGCCAAGTGGGGCCCCTGCTCGCTTCCTATTTCTCACCCCGACGTGTCCGGTCGATGCTGGACGGCCAGCATCGTTTGGCCGCTGAGCTGGTCACCCACCTGCGGCGGCAGGGCCGATGCGACTTTATCCGAGACTTCGCCAGCGTTTTTCCCGTCCCGGCTCTTCCTCGAGATAATGGGCATGCCCGAGGACAGCTCGCGGACTTCATGCGGTGGGAACGACTTTCTGCGTAGGGACATTCACAGCGATGCTGATCACTTCCGTCGCGATGCCGCGCTGGGGCCGGACCCCACCGCTGCCTCGGATCACACCTGGCGCGCCAAGAGCTGGCAGTGCTGCTCGAAGAGTGGCACCGGGTGATCCCAGACTACGAGTTGGTCGAGCTGCCGAGCGAGCACGCCGGCGCGCCGTGGGGCCTGGACTCGCTGCCGCTGCGGTGGAAGGTGTAGCAGGAGCCATCACCTAGGCTGGTTGCCCATGCGGGGCATCATTCTGGCCGGCGGGTCCGGCACGCGGCTGTACCCGATCACCATGGGCGTCAGCAAGCAGCTGGTGCCCGTCTACGACAAACCGCTGATCTACTACCCGCTGTCCACGCTGATCATGGCGGGCGTCCGTGACATCCAGATCATCACCACAGCTGACGACGCGCCGGGTTTCCACCGGCTGCTCGGCGACGGATCGGCGTTCGGCATCAACCTCAGTTACGCCATCCAGGACCAGCCCGACGGCCTCGCGCAGGCGTTCGTCATCGGTGCGGATCACATCGGAAACGGATCGGTGGCCCTGGTACTCGGCGACAACATCTTCTACGGCCCCGGCCTCGGCACCAGCCTGAGCCGATTCGAAAAGGTCGACGGCGCAGCCATTTTCGCGTACTGGGTGGCCAACCCGTCCGCCTACGGCGTGGTGGAGTTCGGCGCCGACGGCACCGCCCTGTCGCTCGAGGAGAAACCGGCCACCCCGAAGTCGCATTACGCGGTCCCGGGCCTGTACTTCTACGACAACGACGTGGTGGAGATCGCCCGGTCACTGCGGCCGTCGGAACGCGGTGAGTACGAGATCACCGAGATCAACCAGATCTACCTCAACCAAGGCAGGCTCGCGGTCGAGGTGCTGGCGCGCGGCACGGCGTGGCTGGACACCGGCACATTCGACTCGCTGCTCGACGCCAGCGACTACGTGCGCACCATCGAGCGCCGCCAGGGGCTGAAGATCTCTGTTCCGGAGGAGGTCGCCTGGCAGGTGGGCTTCATCGACGACGACCAGCTCGCCGCGCGCGCCCACACCCTGCTCAAGTCCGGATACGGCGCGTATCTGCTGGGACTGCTGGAGCGCTGACTGGCGTCGCCAGCACGGCGGCGATCGCCGTGGTCAGCGGCACCGACAGCGCCAGCGCGATGCCGCCGACCGCCGACCGGGCGATCTCGATGGCTACGCTCTCGCTGGTCAGCACGTCGCCCAGGGCCCGGTTGGCCACACTGAACAGCAGCAGCAAGGGCAACGCGCTGCCGGCGTACGCCAGCACCAGGGTGTAGACCGTGCTGGCGATGTGGTCGCGCCCGACCCGCATGGCACCGACGAAGATGGCCCGACGCGCTCGGCGGGCTGCGGGTACCTCCCGCTTGCGCGGGAGAGCGGAGCGACCTGGGGATTGATCCGAGCCGCCCACTTCGGCCAGTTCGAAGACCGTCGACGCCTGCGTGACGGTCACATCGTTGAGCACGCCGAGCGAGCCGATGATGAAGCCGGCCAGCAGCAGCCCGGTGATGGACACGTTGCCCATGTAGGCGGCGACCTCGTTGTTCTGGTCCTCGGACAGTCCGGTCAGGTGGGCGAGTTCGATGGCACCCCAGGACAGCGCGGCCGCGAGCAACAACGCCGTCAGCGTGCCAAGCAGCGCGGCACTGGTTCGCAGGCTGACGCCGTGTGCCAGGTAGATGACCGCGTACAGGATGGCCGCGGACGCCACCAGCGCGACCGGGATGGCCGGTGCCCCGTCCCGCAGGGCGGGCAGCAGGAAGACGACCAGCACGCCGAAGGCGACGACGATGCCAACCAGCGCACGCAGGCCGCGCCAGCGGGCCACCGCGACGATCACGATGGCGAACGAGGCGGCCAGCCCGATCAGCGGCCAGGTCCGCTCATAATCGTAGAAGGCGTAGCCGGTGGCGCCGGCCTGATCCACCTGGCGGCTCACCCGGATGTGATCGCCCGGTTTGAGGCTGGGCTGGCCGGGGCCGGGGCTGAACTCCAGCAGGGTGTTGGCGCCGGCGTTGGGGCCCGAATCGATGGTGACGAGTGACTGCACACAGTCGGCGCCGCCCGGCTGGGCCTGCGTCGGCGCGGCGGTGAGCACCTTGCCGGCCGACGGGCTGCCACAGGGCCCGATGTGCGTCGACACCACGTGCCCGGCCTCGGTGGTAACGGCGCCGCCCGCGGCGTTCTGGAAAGGCAGCGGGATGTCGACCTTCTGGTGGCTCGGCCACAGGATCACCGCCCCGGCGATCACCGCGATGCCGATGGCGGCGAGGAGTCCCACGACGATCCGGGCCGCCAGGGGGCTCAACGGGGCGGGCCCGCTGGGCAGCGCGTGCGAATGCGAGTGCGTCACGGGCCCAGGGTAGAGGGCCTTCCTGGCGCCGAATTTACTGTCGGTAGCCGGCCAGGAAGTTGCCCAGCCGCTCGATGGCGTTCGCCAGGTCGCGCGACCAGGGCAGCGTGACGATGCGCAGGTGATCCGGTGCGGGCCAATTGAAGCCGGTGCCCTGGGTGACCAGGATCTTCTCCTTCAGCAGCAGGTCGAGGACGAGTTGCTC
Source organism: Mycobacterium sp. (assembly GCA_025965815.1). Lineage (GTDB taxonomy): Bacteria > Actinomycetota > Actinomycetes > Mycobacteriales > Mycobacteriaceae > Mycobacterium. The sequence continues at coordinate 3,466 of JAOPWF010000704.1, read as the reverse complement.
GTCGTCGGCGATGTCGTGGACCTCGGGGTCGAGCCGCGGGAAGGCGTATAGCGCGCCCGTCGGCTTGACGCAGGACACCCCCGGAATCTCGTTCAGCTTGGTCCAGGCCACGTCGCGCTGTTCGAGCAGCCGGCCGCCGGGCAGGACGAGATCGTCGATGCTCTGGTGTCCGCCGAGCGCGACCTGAATCGCATGCTGCGCAGGCACATTCGGGCACAACCGCATGTTGGCGAGCAGGCTGATGCCCTCGATGAAGCTGCTGGCGTGCTCCTTGGGACCGGTGATGGCCAGCCATCCGGCGCGGTAGCCGGCGACGCGGTAGGCCTTGGACAGGCCGTTGAAGGTCAGGGTCAGCACGTCGGGTGCCACCGACGCCACGCTGATGTGCTTGGCGTCGTCGTAGAGGATCTTGTCGTAGATCTCGTCGGCCAACAGCAGCAACTGGTGCCTGCGCGCGAGATCCGCCATCTGCTCGAGGATTTCGCGGCTGTACACCGCGCCCGTCGGGTTGTTCGGGTTGATCACCACGATTGCCTTGGTGCGCTCGGTGATCTTCGATTCCAGGTCGGCGATGTCGGGCATCCAGCCCTCGGTCTCGTCGCAGAGATAGTGCACCGGCGTGCCACCGGCTAGCGAGGTCGACGCCGTCCACAGCGGGTAGTCCGGGGCGGGGATCAGCACCTGGTCGCCGTTGTCGAGCAGGGCCTGCAGCGTCATCGTGATCAACTCGGAGCAGCCGTTGCCGAGGTAGACATCGTCAACGTCGAACCGGGGAAAGCCGTCGACGAGTTCATAGCGGGTGACCACCGCACGGCGCGCGGACAGGATGCCCTTGGAATCGGAGTAACCCTGCGCGTACGGCAGCGCCTGGATGATGTCGCGCATGATCACATCGGGCGCCTCGAATCCGAAGGACGCGGGGTTGCCGATGTTGAGCTTGAGGATGCGGTGACCCTCGCCCTCCAGGCGGGCGGCGTGGTCGTGTACGGGACCCCGGATCTCGTAAAGGACATCCTGCAGCTTGGTGGACTGCGTAAACGTGCGCTGCCGGTTGTGGTGCCCGGTGGAGTGCCACGGCACCTGATGGGTAGTCACGTCAACAATGGTGCCACTGCTGTCCAATATATTTCGAATTGTGTGACCTCAGCCGCAGGCACGGCGCCTGAGGTCACACAAATCCTGGCCTGGCTCAGCGCTTGCCGGGTGGGCGTGCGCCCCTCGCAATGCCGAGTCCCTTCACCGGCGGAGTAGCCGCCTCACCGTTGTCCTCGGCGGCGGGTGCGGCAGCCTGCGGCTCTGCCGCGGCGGGCTCGTCTTCCTTGGCGGGCGCGGGTTGCGCTGGGGGAGCGGCCTTCTTGGCGCCGGGCCGCCTGGCGCCCGCCGCGATGCCGAGTCCTTTGACGGGCGGCTCGGCCTTCGCGGGTGCGGCAGCCTGCGGCTCTGCCGCGGCGGGCTCGTCTTCCTTGGCGAGCGCGGGTTGCGCTGGGGGAGCGGCCTTCTTGGCGCCGGGCCGCCTGGCGCCCGCCGCGATGCCCAGCCCCTTGGCGGGCGCCGGGGCGACAGCGTCGGCCGGGGCCGCGTTATCGGCCGGGGCAGCGGGTGCCTTCTTGGCGCCGGGCCGCTTGGCGCTTCCTGCGATGCCCAGACCCTTGACGGGCTTGACATCCTCGGCGGGCTTGGCCGGAGCCTTCGCGACAATGGCCGCCGGCTCAATCGTCGCGGGCTCGGCCTCGGTTTCGGCGGGAGCAGCCTGGACAGTCGCCGTGGACGCCTTGACCGCCTGCTCGGCGGCCGCGCCCTTGGGCGGCAGCGTGACGGCGCTGCGGTCGAGCGATCCGAGCAGCAGCTGGGCCACGTCGAGCACCTCGACGCCCTCGCGGCCTGCGGCCTCCTGACGATCGTCGACGCCGTCGGTCAACATCACCCGGCAGAACGGGCAGCCGGTGGCGATCTTCGTGGCGTCGGTGGCCAGCGCCTCGTCGACGCGTTCGTGGTTGACCCGCTTGCCGATGTGCTCTTCCATCCACATCCGCGCACCGCCCGCGCCACAGCACAGGCCGCGGTCGGCGTGCCGCGGCATCTCGGTCAGCGTCGCGCCGGAGGCGCCGACCAGCTCACGCGGGGCCTCGTAGACCTTGTTGTGCCTACCCAGGTAGCACGGGTCGTGGTAGGTGACATCCTGACCGACCGGCTTCACCGCGACCAGCTTCTTGTCGCGCACCAGCTTATTCAGCAGCTGAGTGTGGTGCAGGACGGTGTAATTGCTGCCCAGCTGCGGATATTCGCGGCCGAGGGTGTTGAAGCAGTGCGGGCACGTGACGACGATCTTGCGGTCGACGGTCTCCACGCCCTCAAACAGCTCGTTGATCGTCTCGACGTTCTGCGACGCCAGCTGCTGGAACAGGAACTCGTTGCCCGACCGGCGGGCCGAGTCGCCGGTGCAGGTCTCCCCGGTGCCGAGCACCAGATACTTCACCCCGGCGATCGCCAAGAGTTCCGCGACGGCCTTGGTGGTCTTCTTGGCCCGGTCCTCGTACGCCCCCGCGCAGCCGACCCAGAACAGGTACTCGTAACCGTCGAAGCTGTCGACATCCTCGCCGTAGACCGGGACGTCGAATTCGACCTCGTCGATCCAGTTCAGCCGATCCTTGGCGTTCTGGCCCCACGGGTTGCCCTTGGTCTCCAGGTTCTTGAACAGCACGCCGAGCTCGCTGGGGAACTCCGACTCCATCAACACCTGGTAGCGGCGCATGTCGACGATGTGGTCGATGTGCTCGATGTCGACGGGGCACTGCTCGACGCACGCGCCGCAGGTGGTGCAGGACCACAGCACGTCGGGGTCGATGACGCCGCGTTGCTCCGCGGTCCCGACCAGCGGGCGGGTCGCCTGCAACGGCGAGTTGGCGGGCACCCGTGGGAAGCCGGCCTCGGGCACGTGATCCTCGGCGTGCTCATCGACGATATCCTCGACGATGCCGCCCTCCGGGGTGTTCTCGGCGGGTGTTTCCTTGTCGCCGAAGATGTACGGGGCCTTGGCGAACATGTGGTCGCGCAGGTCCATGATCACGAGCTTGGGTGACAGCGGCTTTCCGGTGTTCCAGGCCGGGCACTGCGACTGGCAGCGCCCGCATTCGGTACAGGTGGTGAAGTCGAGATATCCCTTCCAGGTGAAGTCCTCGATCTTGCCGCGACCCAGCACGGCGTCCTCGGCCGGATCCTCGAAGTTGATCGGCTCGCCCTTGTACTCGATTGGCAGCAGCGGGCCGAGGCCATCGGGCAGCCGCTTGAAAGTGACGTTGAGCGGGGCCAGACCGATGTGCAGGTGCTTGGAGTGCAGCACGATGAGCAGGAACACCAGCATCACGCCGATATGCAGCATCAGCGCGACCGTCTCGATGATCTCGTTGGTGTGGATACCCAGGGGCGACAGCAGCGTTCCCATGCTGTGCGAGAAGAACGCGCCCCA
>JAOPWF010000674.1 GCA_025965815.1 Mycobacterium sp. | reverse complement strand
AGCCCGGACAGCACCCGATCAGGATGGCTGACAATCCATTCCAGTGCCCGGGCCCCACCCATGGACCCGCCCACGACGGCGGCCACCTCGGTAATGCCGAGGGCAGCGAGCGCGGCGACATCCGCTTCCACCTGATCGCGCACCGATATCACCGGAAACCTTGAGCCCCAGGGCTTTCCGTCGGGTGCCTGTGAGCTCGGACCGGTGGAGCCGCGGCAGCCGCCCAGTACGTTGGTGGCGACCGCACACCAGCGGTTGGTGTCGATCGGCGCGCCAGGCCCCGCCACACCGTCCCACCAGCCCGGCGTGGGATGCCCGGGTCCGGCCGGCCCGGTGATGTGCGAATCACCGGTCAGTGCATGCAACACCACCACCACGTTGTCGCGGGTCGGCGACAGCTCGCCCCAGCGCTGCACGGCGATCGAGACGTCGTCGATGACGGCGCCGTTCTCCAGCGTGAATGGGCCGATGTCCACCACGCCGACCTCGCCTTCGGCGGGCAGCGTGTCGGTCGGCACTTCAGAAATGGTCACCTCAGATTTCCTTAAAAAGCCGCCACGGCTTGCGGATCGGCGCTCTGCGCCGATGCACCGTGTGTGCGCGCGGCCGCGAAGCCCTGCTCCAGGTCGGCGAGGATGTCGTCGATGCCCTCGATCCCGACCGCGAGTCGCACCAGGCCCGGAGTGACCCCGGTGGCGAGCTGCTCCTCGGGACTGAGCTGGGCATGGGTGGTCGAGGCCGGGTGAATCACCAGCGAGCGGACGTCGCCGATGTTCGCGACGTGACTGTGCAGCGTGAGCGCATTGACGAACGCCTTGCCTGCCTCGATTCCGCCGGCCAACTCGAACGCGAGGACCGCACCGGTTCCCTTGGGCGCCAGCTTCTTTCCACGCTCGTACCACGGCGAGCTGGGCAGTCCGGCGTAGTTCACCGACAGCACGTCGTCGCGACCGGCCAGGAATTCGGCGACCCGCTGGGCGTTGGCGACGTGCCGCTCGACGCGCAGGCTCAGCGTCTCCAGGCCCTGCGCGATCAGGAAACCGTTGAACGGAGCGGCCGCGGAGCCGTAGTCGCGCAGCAGCTGGACGCGGGCCTTGAGCGCGAAGGCCGGCGGACCGAGCTCGGCGAACACGACGCCGTGATAGCTCGGGTCGGGTGTGGTGAAACCGGGGAAGCGGCCCTGGGTCCAGTCGAAATTGCCGCCGTCCACGATGACGCCTGCGATCGCCGCACCGTGACCACCGAGGTACTTGGTGGCCGAATGCACGACGATGTCCGCGCCCTGCGAGATCGGCTGGATCAGATACGGCGTGGCGATGGTGTTGTCGACGATCAGCGGGACGCCGTTTTCGTGAGCGACGCCGGAGACCCCCGGCGTGTCCAGCACGTCGATCTGCGGGTTCGAGATCGTCTCGGCGAAGAACGCCTTGGTGTTCGGCCGGACCGCTGCCCGCCAGGAGTCCAGATCGTCGGGATCCTCGACGAAGGTGACCTCGATGCCTAGCTTCGGCAGCGAGTAGTGGAACAGGTTGTAGGTGCCGCCGTACAGCCGCGGACTGGACACGATGTGGTCACCGGTGCCGGCCAGATTCAGGATCGCGAAGGTCTCGGCGGCCTGGCCGGACGCCAGGAACAGCGCGGCCACCCCACCCTCGAGCGCGGCGATGCGCTGCTCGACGACGGCGTTGGTCGGATTGCCGATCCGGGTGTAGATATTGCCCTCGACCTCGAGGCCGAAAAGCGCGGCGGCGTGCGCTGTGTCGTTGAACGTGTAGGACGTCGTCTGGTAGATCGGCAGGGCCCGGGCGTTGGTCGCCTGGTCGGGTACCTGGCCGATGTGGACCTGCTTGGTCTCGAAGGACCAGTTGGCGGTCGGGTCGACCGCCTCCTCGATTTCAGTGCTCATGGGTCTCTCCTGGAAAGTGAATGAAGGGGCTGTCACGCGGCGCGCGGGCTGCCTCAAGACATGACGGCAGCCGGCAGCGAAGGGTTCAGGGACAACTGCACATAGTGGACCGTCCCAAATAGGCAACCATCAGGTTTCCCTGTCTACTCTGGGGGCCCGTCATAGCGGACCCGCGCTTGCCGTGTAGCCGCTGACGGCTACTCAACCTGGTCATCACCCGGGGCACCCCACCGCGGTTGGAGGGTTGCCGGCCAGCGAGCCGGGGCTTGACGCTGGCGCTCATGACCGATGAGAAGCGTATCTCATCTGGTTGATCGCTTGCCAGCCGGATATCCGGCGGCTGTCCCGATCGTCGCGTGGAGCTACAACACGTTCCAGTGCTGAATGTGAACCGGTGGGGAATTCACCGCGTGATCCGCCTGTTGCAGGTTGAGGCTTCTGCGAAAGCTACTGGTCAGTAGCAATTTGTGGGCGCCCGACCCAGCCGGGAGACGGATGTCTCGGCTGCCCGCCGCGAAGTCACAACTTGTAGTCTGGCGTCGCGGGCGATCGCTCGCCGGTACTTATCCGGCTGCCCACGAGGCGGCCGACACGGCGTAGGAGGAGTCGGACTCACATGTCCAAGATCAAAGTCGAAGGCGCGGTAGCAGAGCTCGATGGTGACGAGATGACTCGCATCATCTGGCAGCTCATCAAGGACACGTTGATCCTGCCGTACCTCGACATCAATCTGGACTACTACGACCTCGGTATCGAGCACCGCGACGCCACCGACGACCAGGTCTCGATCGACGCCGCGAACGCAATCAAGAGGCACGGCGTCGGTGTGAAGTGCGCGACCATCACCCCGGACGAGGCGCGGGTGAAGGAGTTCAACCTCAAGAAGATGTGGAAGTCGCCCAACGGCACCATCCGCAACATCCTGGGCGGGGTGGTGTTCCGCGAGCCGATCCTGTGCCGCAATGTGCCACGGCTCATTCCCTCCTGGACCCAGCCGATCATCATC
>JAOPWF010000670.1 GCA_025965815.1 Mycobacterium sp. | reverse complement strand
CACGTCGGGTCCGGGCACGGTATGGCCGGACGCGCCCGCGACCGTGCTCGGTAGCCCCACGCCGGTCGGCAGTCCATGATGGAAGTTATGGAGTCGACCCGCGTGGATCGGTGGTTGTGGGCGGTCCGGCTGACGAAGACCCGGCCGGACGCCGCCGCGGCGTGCCGAGGTGGGCATGTGCGGGTCAACGATCGGCCGGCAAAGTCGTCGACGATAGTGTCTCCCGGTGACGAGGTGCGCGCCCGGGTGTGTGACACGACGCGGATCGTCGAGGTGGTACGGGTGATCCAGAAGCGGGTCGGTGCGGCCGATGCCGTGAGCTGCTACCTCGATCGAACGCCCGCGCCGCCTCCGACTTCCCCCGTTCCGGTGGCGGCCCGTGATCGCGGTGCCGGGCGCCCGACCAAACGGGACCGTCGGATTCTGGACAGGTGGCGCGCGGGCCAGGGGTGAGCTCCTCCGACGAGTGTGTTGACAGCCGAAAAGTCCTTTTCCTCAACATTGCTGGCTGGAACCTGCACGGCCATTTCCCAGATGGCTCCCCAGCAGAGGAAAACATGCAGGGATTGAAATATTCTGCGCTAAATCCTCTGGCCGATTCGGCAAAAGAAGCCGCTGCTCGACGTCACAAAGATGCGCGAGTACAGGGATGCCAAAGCGGCCGCATACCGAGACGACTTCGAAAAGGCATCACAGATGCGAGACGCCGAGAAGCAGCTTGCACTTCGCGTCGGCGAGCGGCTATGCCACGACGCGTTTGCTCTCAGCTGCAAGGCGTTGACTTACAAAGCAGCCCAAGGGGTTAGGGCGTCGGAGGAACCGGCGCGACCGTTGGTGGCCCGTACCCGGGCGGTGGTGGCCCGTTCAACGGATAGTAGCCAGGCGGCAGAGGCGGCCCACCCTGCTCGGGCCCCGTTGGCAACGAGGCTGTCTCGGACCCCGGGGCGGTCAGTGAAATGTATCCAGGCGGCAGCGGCGGCGGTGGACCGGCTCCTGGCGGCGGTGGGGCCGCGATGGGCATCTGGTCGGGCGAACCGGTCAGTCCGTACGGGTCCTGGGCCTGGTGCCAAATATCCCTGAGGCTCCCGAGCGGGCCCGACCCCGATTGACCTGAGCCGTAAACGGGGTTCGAGATCTCTGGCACCACTGGCGCGCCGACGGGCGGGGGCGCGGGCGGACCCACCGGTCCATCCGAAAACTCCACCACGGGCTGGCCGGGCGCCGGGGTGGCAGTGCCCGGATCCGATGGCACCGGCGTCGGGTAGGGCACCGCCGGATCAGCTCCAGCCTGACCTGCCATAGCCAGTGCACTGCCGGCGATGAGCACGCCTGCGACAGCGAGCCTCGCGGCGTTGGCGGGTGGCGTGGCGCGCTGTCGTTCGGTCATGAATCCTGGTTGTCCTCTCTGGTGGCGCCCGCGAATACTCCTCACCGGAGCAGCGCGCGAGCACCGGATCCGACTTGCGAGCAAGGCTAGCGCCTTCCCGGCTGCGACGTCACCTCGTTCACGCGCCCGGCCGTTACGGGTCGATGGCCTCTGGAGGCAGGCCGCGCGCCGCCGCGCAACCGATATGCCGGGCGTGTTATTCGTCTGGGACTCGACGGTAGATCGAGTTCGTTCCGCGCAAAACTAGGTCCTCAGTCGAAGGTGGCTTCGAGGGGGCATACTGCGGAGAGCCTCTGCCGAAGCAGCGAAGTGAACGGATGCCGCGTGACGATCCTGCTTGCCGGTGTACGGCCCGACACACTGAAGGTGTTGAGAAACCTCGGTTTCCACGATTGGTTCCCGCAAGAGCAGGTATTCCCCGAAGAAGAGCAGGAGTATTCGGCCACCCTGCGGGCTGTGCGCTACGCCCGTGCAAAGCTCGGCGACGACACACACGATCTACCACCTGCCGAGCCGGACAGGGAACGCAACGCGCTCTACTACCTCGTCTAAGTCAGGGGTGGCAACGAGATCGTTGAATCATGGTGCGCCGATCTCTAGGCACCTTCTGGCATCACCGCGATGATGGTGCCCATGAGCTACAGCAGAACCCGCGCGGAGGACACTTCGCGTCGGGTGATCGACGTCGCAATCGGCATTCTGGTCGGATTGCGCGGCTGCTCGGAACGCGAGGCCTTCGACGAACTCGTACGGGCGGTCCATCAAACCGGGATCGGCATCGGCAGTCTCGCGTCCGGCCTGGTGGCGCTGGCAACTGGCTCATCGTCGGCCAGCCATGCCGAAGCGTTCACCGTGTGGGACGAGGTAATCCGGCGCGGACGGTTAGCCACTATCTCTAGCGGCGAAGCGCGATTGACTCAGAAGTATCCGCTTCCAGGGAGTCGGGTGCCGCGGACGTGGTAGGCGCCGATCGCCTGCGCCTTATACGAGGTCGGGTTGTGCGAAGCCAGTGTCCGGATGTTACGCCAGTGACGGTCCAGTAGGTGGGACTGGCGCACCACTGAGGCGCCACCGACGTCGAACACCTGCGACGCTGCCTTCTGCCCGAGGGCGTCGACTACGACCTTGGCGGCGGCCGCCCGCAACGAGGCCTCGTGCGCCAGGTTCAGGCCTGGGTCTGTGCCGTGCACCGTCGCGTCGAAGGCGACGGCGAGTGCGTCGGCCGCGGCCAGCACGGTCGCTTCGGCCGCGAACGCAGCGCTGGCGATTTCGCCGATCTCGCGCTGCAGCAGCGGATCGTCGGGGGCCGACGGTGTCGGTGCCCACGCGAAGCTGCGTGCCCGCTGATGCACGTGCGCGACGGCGTCGGCGCGCAGCGCGTGCAGCACTCCGACCTCGAGCGCGGTGACGTACAGCTGAAAGAAGGCGCCCGACAAGTAGAGCGGCGGCGGTTCGCTGCCGACGTCCGGCGGTGCGAAGAGCAGCGTCTCTTCGTGGGCGACCGCCACGTTCTCGAAGATCGCGGTGCCGGTGCCGGTCGCCCTCTGTCCCATGCCATCCCAGTCGTCGAGCACGGCGACGCCGGCCCGGTCCGTTGGGACCAGCGCGATCACCGTCGCACCCTCCGGATCGCTCGCGAGTACCTCGGCGTAGTCGGCGTACAGCGTGCCGGTGGTGAAGTACTTCGTGCCGTTCAGCCGGAAGCCGTCGCCGTCACGCGTTACTCGGGTCTGCCAGGTGAACTCCCCGACTGTCGTCGACCCGATCTCAGTCGACGCGTTGCCCACGATCGCGCCACTCAACGCCAGATCGATCACGCGCCGCTGTTGGTCAGCGTCCAGACGCAGGCGCTCCTCGACATGCGCGAAGTGGCCGCGCAGGATGTGCGCGACGTTCACGTCGGCCGTCGCCAGCGCGATCACGACGGCGAACAATTCGCGCAGGCTCGCACCGCCGCCGCCGTCCTCGCGGGGAATCCGCAATGCACCAAGGCCTTCCCGCCGCACGAGATCCATTGCGGCAAAGGGCCGTTCGCCGGTGCGCTCGCGCTCGAACGCACCCTCGCCGATGGCCGCGATCAATCGAGTCAGCCGTTCGGAGCCATAGGTGAGGGGTTCGGTGTGCGACTGTTTCACTGTCATCGGGTTACCTCCTCTGTCACGCGGCGATAGCGGGCCGCTCGGTGCGTCTCGGGCAACCGTGGACCCTTGCCGAACAGCTTGTCGCGCAGGGTGCCCTCGCTGTACGCGGTCTTGTACGCCCCGCGGCGCTGTAGTTCCGGCACGACGTACTCGACGAAGTCGGCGAATGAACCGGGGGTGATCACGTTGGTGAGGTTGAAGCCGTCCACGTCGGTCTCCTCGACCCACTCCTGCAACTCGTCAGCCACCTGCGATGGCGATCCCACGGTGAAACCACCCTCGACACCGATCGCGTGCGCGTCGATGAAGTCACGCAGTGTCCACTGACCCTGTCCGAACATCGTCACCGACGACTTCAGGTACTCGTTGTCGGTAACGGCGACGGGGTCATCGAGGTCGAACCGCGACAGATCGCTGCCGAGCCACCCCGACCACAGCGCGAGTGCACCCTCGGAATCGATGTAGCGCCGGAAGTCGTCATGCCGCGCCTGCGCCGCCCGTTCCGTCGCGCCCGTGACCACGACGTGGCCGCTGACGATCTTGACGTCGTACGGATCGCGACCGGCGGCCTCGGCGCGGGAGCGGATGTCGGCCACGGCTTCGCGCAGCACCTCCTTGGTCGGCGCGCCGATGAACACGAC
>JAOPWF010000649.1 GCA_025965815.1 Mycobacterium sp. | reverse complement strand
GGAGCACCAGGACTACCTGGTGAACTACCCGAACGGCTACACCTGCCACTTCGTGCGGCCCGGATGGCGGCTGCCGCGCCGCGAGAAGCAGGACGCCTAGTCAGCTGACGTAATGCACCGCCGGGTTCACCCCCGGCGGTGCACCACGACGCGGCCGCCGCCCTTCGGGGTGTAGGCCACGCCGCGAGCATGCACCTTTTCAGCGGGCGCATCGGTCGTCTGGATGGTGAAATGGCGCAGCACTGTTCGCAGCACAACATCCATCTCGATGTTGGCGAATACCGCGCCGACGCAGCGCCGGGTGCCGCCGCCGTAGGGTATCCAAGCCGTCGTGTTGGGTCGTGTTCCGACGAAGCGTTGCGGGTCGAACCGGTCGGGGTCGGGGAATGCTCCGGCGCGGTCATGCATCTGCGAGATACTGACGATGATCGAATATCCCTGCGGGATAACCCATTCCCCCAGTTCGAACGTCGGCGAGTAGACGTGGCGGCCGGCGAGGTCGATGACGGTCCGGTGGCGCTGCACCTCGAGGATGGTGGCCTGCCGGTATTCGTTGTCGTCGGTGGCGGCTTCCTCGACCAGCTTCGACAACACGTCGGGATGCCGGCTGATGCGCTCGAACGCCCACCCCAGCGTCGCCCCCGTCGTTTCGTGCCCAGCCGCCAGCAGGGTCAGTAGCTCGTCGCCGATGTCTTCGCGGGACATCTCCGAGCCGTCCTCGTAGGTGCTGCTCAACAGCAGCGTCAAGACGTCGTTGCGGTCAGCGAAATACGGGTCGGCCCGGACGTCGTCGATCAGCTTGTCGATGACTTCGTCGTACTGGCGTCGATACTCAGCCAGCCGGCCCCAGGGGCTGTACCGGCCATAGGTGCGCGTCGGCGCCGGCAGTTGGGCCAGGCGTGAGCCCAGCGTGACCCATGGCGGAATGATCCGGCGAAGGTCGTCCAGGTGGGCACCGTCAGCGCCGAACACCGCCCGCAGGATCGCGTTCAGCGTGATCCGCATCATCGGTTCCAGCGTTTCGAAGTCCTTGCCCTCCGGCCAACTCGCGGTCTCGCGAAGCGTCTCTTCCTCGAAGATCTTCTCGTAGTTCTTGACGCTCTTGCCGTGGAACGGCGGCGTGAGCAGCTTGCGCCGCCTGCGATGGTCGGCACCGTCGAGTGCGAAAACCGAGCCGGATCCGAGTATCCGAGACAGGTTGGGCTGAATATTGCCGACGTCCTCGATGCTTGCGGTGAACAACTGCTTGGCCAACTGCGGGTCGGCGACGATCACCGTGCGGCCGAACACCGGAATATTCACCTTGAACACGTCGCCGTAGCGGCGGCCAACCTTCTCCAGGATCCGCCGTCGCGAGATCGAGAAGGCTAGACCCTGCAACGCCTTGGGAATCCGAGGGCCGGGCGGCAACTTCACCGACGTGGCAGCGGGCTGTTCAACGGTGGTTGCTTCGCTCATCTGCGATGACACTCCCAACACTCGCGCGGTACCACTGTGTACCACAGGGTTTATCGGGTACGGTACCGTGTGGTACCAAGGCAGGGCAAGGGTTTCCGGGAGGCGTGATGAGCACAGCGCTCGACACTCGCGCTGCCGAGGGGACCGACAGCGATCCGTTCCGCGGCCGGCTGTTGGACGGCCTCGCGGAGTCGATCGGCGAACGTGGCTATCGCGAGACGACGGTCGCCGACATCGTCCGGCATGCGCGGACCTCGAAACGCACCTTCTACGGTCAGTTCAGCAGCAAAGAGGAATGCTTCATCGAGCTGCTGGGAACCGCCAACGAGGAGATGATTTCTTCGATCGTTGCGGCCGTGGATCCCGAGGCGTTCTGGCAGGACCAGATCCGGCAGGCGATCGAGGCCTACGTCGACCACATCGAGGCGCGGCCGGCGATCACGCTGAGCTGGATCCGGGAACTGCCCGCGCTCGGCGCGGCGGTGAGACCGGTGCAGCGACGCGGGATGGACCAACTGATCGCCATGCTGCTCGCGATCACCGACAGCCCCGGGTTCCGGCGGGCCCAGCTCACCCCCGTGACTCGGCCGCTGGCCGTCATCCTGCTCGGCGGCCTGCGGGAGCTCACCGCTCTGACTGTCGAGGACGGCGAGGATGTCCGCGGCATCGTCGAACCTGCCGTCAGCGCGTCGTCGGCGATGCTCGGATCGCGGTCCTAGCCCACGATCAGACGCGCCGACTTCTCCAACCGTTCGGCGATCTCCGGGTAGGACCCGTATCCCATCCCGGCGCGCACCAACGCCCCCGCATAGAGCAACTCGAGTGACTCGATGACATCCGGATCGCCGTCGGGCCCCAAGGCGTCCGCCAGCCGGCCATGAATGTCCTGGCCGATGCGCAGGCGCAGCAGTTCGACGTCTGGATCCTTGCCCAGCAGCGCGTTGGTGACGGCGCCCGCGAACTCCGGCTCGTCGGCGACCAGCAGCGCGATACGCCGCAGTACGGCGGCGACCCGGGTGGCCGGGTCATCGGAGTCGGGCGGATCGGCCGGGGCGGACATCAGCCGACGCCAGAAGACCTCGGCGACGAGATGCTCCTTGGACGAGAAGTAGGTGTACGCGGTGGCGGCCCCCACCCCGGCTTCGGCAGCGACCCTGCGGACGGTGAGGCCCGCGAATCCCTCGCGGCTCAGGACGTCGACCGCGACCCTACCCAACCGCTCGACGGTGTCGGCCTGCTTGGCGGTCAGACGGCGCCGAGTCGACTCCAGAGCCGGATCGGACACATGTCCGGACGCTACTACAACTACCCCCGGGCAGCAACCACTTGCACTGGTCAGGGGCGTTGGCGGGACCCGTCGCCCGGCAGCTAGGTTCACACCATGAGTCCCGCCGAGACGACGCTGCCCGAGCACACCGCACGACTGTTCGCACTCGCTGAGCGGGTCACCGGTTTCATGCCCCCCGACGAGGGCCGGGCGCTGTACGAGGCCGCGGTCCGGCACCTCGATGACGGCGTCGGCGTGGAGATCGGCACGTACTGCGGAAAGTCGACCGTGCTGCTCGGGGCCGCAGCACAGCAGCGCAGCAGTGTTCTTTACACCGTCGACCACCACCACGGTTCCGAGGAGCACCAGCCGGGGTGGGAGTTCCACGACACCTCGATGGTCGACGAGGTCAGCGGCCGGTTCGACACGTTGCCGACATTCCGGCGCACGCTAGACGCCGCCGACCTAGACGATCACGTCGTCGCGGTGGTCGGGAAGTCGCCGGTCGTCGCCCGAGGCTGGCGGACGCCGCTGCAACTGTTGTTCATCGATGGCGGCCACACCGAAGCGGCGGCCCAACGGGACTTCGACGGCTGGGCCAAGTGGGTCGCGGTCGGCGGCGCACTGGTGATCCACGACGTGTTCCCCGACCCGCGCGACGGCGGCCAGGCGCCGTACCACATCCACTGCCGCGCAATGGAAACCGGCGACTTTCGGGAGGATTCGGCGACCGGTTCACTGCGGGTGCTGCAGCGCGTTTCCGGCGAACCCGGCAACCCGTTCGACGCTAGCGATCGCTCGTAGCGCAGACGCAGTCGAACTCACCCTCCAGGCCGTGCGGCAGGTCGGTCCCGCGGAAGATGCCGGCGGCCGGGGTGGTCGAAGACAGCGCGTCCGCGGCCAGGATCGTGGCCGCTCCGGTCCAGGTGGTGCGCTCCTCGGGCCACCGCTTACCGTCGGCGAAAACCAGTCCCGTCCAATACGATCCGTCTTCTTCGCGAAGGTGCTGCATCGAGGCGAACTGCTCGTGCGCGCGGCCCCCATCGCCCAGCGCGTCGAGAGCCAGCACCAGTTCGCACGTCTCCGCTCCGGTGACCCACGGCCGATCGTCGACGCAGCGAATGCCCAGGCCCGGCACGACGAAGTCGTCCCAGCGCTCGTTGATGCGGGCGACGGCCGCCGGCCCGCGCAGGGCGCCACCGAGCACGGGGTAGTACCACTCCATTGAGTGACGGTCCTTGGCCACGAACGATTCCGGGTGCCGGACGATCGCATGGCCCAGTCGGCCCACCGCGACCTCCCACTCGGGTTGCGGGTCGTCGACGAAGTTCGCCAGGGCCAGTGCACACCGGATGGCGTGGTGAATGCTGGCGCAGCCGGTCAGCAGTGCCTCTTGGATCGGGCCCGAAGATCCTTTGGCCCAGCTGATTTCGCCGCCGGAGAGTTGCAGGTCCAGCACGAAGTCGATCGCCTTCAGCACGACCGGCCACATCGTCTCGGCGAATGCGCGGGTGCGGGTGATCAGGACGTGGTGCCACACCCCGGTCGCGATGTACGCGCAGAAATTGCTGTCGCTGTTGGGGTCCTCGACGAAGCCGTCGCGGAGCCGAATGGGCCAGGATCCGTCCTCGCGCTGCGCATTTCGGCACCAGTCATAGGCGCCGCGGGCCTCATCCCACAGGCCGGCCGCGGTCAGCGCCATCGCGTTCTCCACGTGGTCCCACGGGTCGGTGTGCCCGCCGCCGAACCACGGGATGGCCCCCGACGACTCCTGGGTGGCCGCTATGGACGTCGCGGTCTGCCTGCACTGGCGTGGCGTGAGGACACCCGGCACCCCGGGCGCCTCATGCCACCGCATCGGCTACCACCGGCTTCTCGAAGTACAGCGCGACGCTCTTGCCGACCAGCGGGTTGAGCACCGCTTCGGCCGCCCTGGTGAGCACGGGCTGGCTCATCATGTCCCAGACCAGCAGCTTGTGATACGCACTGACCAGCGGATGCTCCGGTTTAGACACGCCGACAAGGCATTTCAGCCACCAGAACGGCGAGTGCAGACCGTGCGCGTAGTGCGTATGGTTGAATTCCATTCCATTGGTGGCGATCTTGGCGCGCAGCTCGCTGGCCCGGTAGATCCGGACATGGCCCCCTTCGTTGCTGTGGTACTCCTCCGACAACAACCAGCACAACCGCTCCGGTAGCCAGCGCGGAACCGTGACCGCCAGCGTCCCACCGGGTTTCAGCACCCGGATCAGCTCGGAGATCGCGCTGTCATCCGCCGGGACGTGCTCCAGGATCTCCGACGCGATCACGCAGTCGAACGTGCCGTCGGGGTAGGGCAGCTCCAGCGCATCACCTTTGACCGTCTCCGCGGTGGCCGACGCCGGAGCGTCACCCTGGTCTTTCATCGCCTGCAGGATGGTGTCGACATTGTTCAGTTCGGCGGCATCCTGATCGAAGGCCACGACATCGGCGCCGCGCCGGTACGCCTCGAACGAGTGCCGGCCCGCGCCACAGCCGACATCGATGACCTTGATCCCGGGCCCGACCCCCAGGCGGTCGAAGTCCACCGTCAGCATGGCGCGGCCGCCGCGATCGCGCGCTCGTACACCTGCACTGTCTGCGCCGCGACGGACTCCCAACTGAACACCTCCACCGCCCGCCGCCGGCCGGCACTGCCGAGGCGGCGGAGGTCCTCTTCGGAATTCAGCAGATCGCCGAGCACCCGGGTCAGCTCCGGGACGTCCCCGGGTTCGACCAGCCGGGCGCAGGCACCGTCGGTGCCGACCACCTCGGGCAGCGCCCCGGCGCGACTCGCGACGATCGGCGTGCCGCTGGCCATGGCTTCCACGGCGGGCAGCGAGAACCCCTCGTAAAGCGAAGGGATACAGGCTATTTCGGCTGACGCCAGCGCATCGGCGAGCTCTGCGTCGGACAGGCCGTTGCAGACCTGCACCATGTCGGAGATACCGAGTTCGGCGATGAGCTTCTCGGTGGGACCGTTCGGTTCCAGCTTGGCGACGAGCTGCAGATCGAGGTCGTGCTCGATGCGCAGCCGGGCCACCGCGTGCAGCAGGTGACCGATCCCCTTCAGCGGGCGGTCCGCGCTCGCGATGGCGATGATGCGCCCGCGGATCCGTGGCCGGTCCGTCGGCTTGAACACCTCGGTGTCGACACCCAGGGGGACGACCTGCAATTGGCTGGGCGCGACCCCGAAGTCGGCGGCGATATCCGCGGCCGAGGACGACGAGACTGTCAGCAGTTCGGGGATCTGGCGGGCCACCTTCTCCTGCATGACAGAGAACCCGTACCACCGGTGCACCAGGAACCTGCGCCACCACGGCGCGGCCGCGATGTCCAGCGCCCGGTCGCGGGTGATCGGATGATGCACGGTCGCCACCACCGGCAGGCCGGCCGCGGCGATCTTGAGCAGCCCGGTTCCCAGGCTCTGGTTGTCGTGCACTACGTCGAAATCGTCGCGACGGTCCGCCAGCAGGCGGGCGGCCCGCAGGCAGAAGGTGCGGGGCTCGGGGAAGCCCGCGGTCCATGTGGTGGCCAGTTCGAGTAGGTCGATGGAGTCGCGGATCTCGCTGGGGCGCGGAATGCGGAACGGATCGGGTTCGCGGTACAGGTCGAGGCTGGGCACCTCGGTCAGGCGCACGCGCGGATCGAGAATTTCCGGGTACGGCTGGCCGGAGAAGACCTCGACGTCGTGGCCCAGTTCGACCAGTCCGCGGCTGAGGTGTCGGACGTAGACGCCCTGGCCGCCGCAGTGCGTCTTGCTCCGATAGGACAACATCGCAATGCGCATCGTCAGCTCATTTCCGACGTTTGATGCCGCGGCTGTTGTGCCGGCACTAGAGGGTGCAGCCAGCGTCGGTGCCCGGTGTCTCGTCGACCCGCAGATCGCCGCTTTCCAGCGGGTGCACCGGGGTCAGGCGAACGTACCGAAACCGTCTGGACATGTGTCCAGACTATAGTTTGATCAGCTATCGAGCGCAACGCGCCCGCGATCCCTGACTACCACATGCGCGGTGCTCTAGCGGCGGACGTCCATCCCCGCGTCGACCTTGAGCACGCTGCCGGTGAACGACCGACCCGCTTCGGAGATCAAGAACAGGATCGCATTGCTGACGTCCTTCGGCTCGATCATCGGGAAGTCCGGCAACGCGGTCTGCATGGCATTGACCAGATGGGGCATTTCTTCGATGGCCCGGAACAACGCTGGATTCTCGGTGATCATCGGCGTCGCGCAGTTCGTCGGGGCAACCGCGTTCACGCGGATGCGATTTGCCGCCAGCATGTTCGCATACGAGCGCACCAGCCCGGTGATGGCCAGCTTGGCCATCAGGTAGGCGTCCGTGCCGCCGCGGCCGTCGGTGAGGTCGAGCAGGGCGATCATCGAGCTGGTGGCGATCAGGTTGCCGCCCTGGCCACGTTCGCGCAGGTGTGGGATCGCGACCTGGAAGGTGTTCCAGACGCCGATCTGCATGATGTCGATGCCCAGCCGCAGCGCCTCATCGGCGTCGCGCTCGTCGGGGTTGGTGAGGACCACGCCGGCGTTGGCGATCGCGGTGTCGATGTGGCCGAACTGCTCGACACCCGCGTCGAACGCCGCCTGCAACGCGGCCTTGTCCCGCACGTCGGCCTTGAAGAAGGACATCTGCTGCCCGGTCTTCTCGACCAGGCGCGCGGTCTCCTCGAGGTCCTCCATCGTGCCCATCTTGTAGGGCACCACATCGAGGTCCTCGCAGATGTCGACGCCGACGATGTTGGCGCCTTCCTCGGCGAACGTGACGGCGTGCGAGCGGCCTTGACCGCGAGCGGCGCCGGTGATGAAAACGACGCGACCTTCCAGAGAACCC
>JAOPWF010000644.1 GCA_025965815.1 Mycobacterium sp. | reverse complement strand
GGCGTGGCTTCTGGTACCCGAGCTCGCCAAGGTGCTGCCATTCAGGGGCGTCGCCCTGCTGTCCGGGATCATCTGGGCGTCGTGGCACTACCCGATCACGGCCGTCGTATACCGGCGCGTGGGCCTGCCCGCCTGGTTCTGGCTGCCGACGTTCACCTTCGTCGCGGTCGCGATCAGCTTCGCGCAGGCCTGGCTGCGGCCAGCCACAACCTATGGATGCAGTCCATTTTCACGCCCTTGACGACCGACAACCAGTACACCAAGTGGATCGCCGGCGATTTGGGTCTGGCGTTCGTCGTAGTGGGCCGCGGTGGTCGCAGTGTGGTTCTGGCTGAAGCGCCGTGACCTGCCCGACTCGCGCGCGATCGCGCGTCGGGCGTCGAAAGGGTTACCGAACAGCCGGTTTAGCCGCCTGTGGATAACGTCGGCGCGGGTCGACCGGAACATGCCAGCATGAGGCATGGGGGGTAACACCGAAGTAGATCTGGTCCGACTGCGAGACGTGGCGAACCGGGTGATGAACGCCGCCAACACCATTGCCGAACTCCGGTTCCCGGGTCTGGACGCCGACGACCTGCGCGGGTCCGCGGTGGGCGGCATCGCTGCGCCCGATCTGATCGCGGCGCGGCTCAACGATGTGGTCGCGAACATGCGCGGATGGGCGGTGGCCGCACACATGTCGGCCGACGCGCTCGAGCGCAGCGAGCGGCACAACGCCGCCCGGTTCGACAGACGGTGACGCGGCCCACCGTCTCGCAGGCCGACTCCTGGCGGCCGGATTCACTCCGTGACGCCGCCGATGCCTGGGATCACGCCGCCGGCAACCTGCAGGCGCGCGTCGACGTCCTGGTCGCCGGTGTTAGCGCCAGCCGTGACTTCTGGATCGGATCTGCGGCCGACACCGCCCATGACCGCGCCGGTGCCGTCGCGGCCGAGGGTGCCGCCGTGGCCCGGTCATTCGTGACGGCCGCCGTCGCCGCTCGGGACGGCGCCGATCAGATCGCCGCGGCCCGCGCCGATGTGGTGGCGCGGGTTGCCGCCGCGCGCGCCGAGAATTTCGCCGTCGGCGACGACGGCAGCGTCGGCGCACCCGATCACATCCCCGAACTGCTGATCGCACTGTCCGGCGGTCAACCGGGGGTGGCCCGAACCGTGTTGGAGTTGCGCGCCACCGCGTTGACCGAACAGATCGTGCCCGCGCTGGACCGGTTGGGTGCCGCGGATGCCGACGCGGCGCACGACATCGAGCAGGCGTTCGCCGGTCCGCCGGGGCCGGCAGGGAACGCCGCCACGGTGCCGGCCGGGGCGGTGCCGGGGCAGCTTGCCGGCAGCCTGGACAGCATCGTGGCGGGCTGGCCATCGATAAGCCAGGACCGGATCGCCGGCGAGATCGCGGCGATGACAACCGACCAGCGCCAACGGTTGATCGACGAGTTCCCCAAGCAGGTGGGCAACACCGACGGCGTGCCGTGGCCGATGCGGGTCGCTGCGAACCGGGTCAACATCGCCCAGGCAGTGGTGGACGAGCGGACGAATCTCGACCGGCCGCTCGAAGACAAGCTGCGGGACGTCATGCGGCGCAGCGTCCCGACCTGGCTGCCGGAATTCGGTCGTGTCGCCCTGGCAACCGTCGACCAGCAGGACCGGGATGCGCAGCGACGCATCGCCTTCTACCAGAGCCTGCTCGGCGAGGTGACGGACCCCGCCGGCGCGGACCGCCGCATTCCACGGCAGATCCTCGCCTTCGCCCCTTCCCGGTCATCACTGGTCGAGTTGAATGGAAATCTCGATACCGCAACGAGTCTCGCCGTCCTGGTCTCCGGGCTGAACACCACGCTCGAGGGCTCCCCCGCCAACACCGACACGGCGCGACGCTTCGTCGCCGCCGGCCGCGGCGACATCGCGATGATCACCTACCTCGGTGGGCCGTTCCCGCGGGGTGAGCTGTTAGCGGGTCTCGTCGACGCCGCGGACCCACGCTACGCCCTGGACATGGCGCCGCGACTGGTGGCGTTCAGCGAGGACGTCGATCGCACGGTCGACGCAACCGGGCGCGCGGTCCCCGTCACCTATGTCGGCCATTCCTACGGCGGTTCGATTCTGGGCACCGCCGAGGCGCTCGGGCTGACCGCCGACCGCACGCTCTACGTCGAGGCCGCCGGTACGGGAGTCGGCGTCGACGACCCCGGCGACTGGCACAACCGGAACGCCGACGTGCTGCGCTTCTCGATGACTGCGCCGGGCGACCCGATCGAAGCCGTGCAGGGCCTTCCGTTCGGGCCGCACGGCGCCGACCCCGACGAGATGCCCGGCGTCATTCGACTGGACACCGGGTACTACCAGGACGGCCGGCCGATGGCGGGGCCGGCCGCGCACAGCGATGTGCTCAACGAGCCGTCCGACGCGTGGCGCAACATCCTGGCGGTCATCACCGGCGACGCGGTGACACCGCACAATTCGCGCTGAGAGCCCCCGCCACGGCCGCGATCAGTTCCTGGAGCGGTGCACCCAACCCAGCCGCTGACTGATGCTCTCGGCCGCCGCGATCGTCTGCTTGGCGACCTGCTCGAACTGGTCGACGCCCAGACGGTAGGACGGTCCGGAGACACTCAGCGCGGCAACGACTTTGGAACCGCTGTCGAAGACCGGGGCGGAGACGGCGTTCAGCCCGACCTCGAGTTCTTCACGGACGCTCGCCCACCCACGGTCACGTGCCGTGGCGAGCTCGGTCTCGAGGTCCTCGATGTCGACGACGGTGTTGTCGGTGAACGACTCCAGCGTGCCGGCCAGCCGCTGCCGGACCTCGGTTGGCGTCAGGCCGGCGAGCAGCACCTTTCCACTCGACGTCGCGTGCGCCGGGCAGGTCTGGCCGACCCAGGTTCGCAGCGCGATTTCTCCGGGACCCGCTGCCTCAACGATGTTCACGATGCGGTCGCCGTCGAGGACCGCCAAGTTGGTCGTCTCCCGCACATCGGCCGCCAGCGCGTCGCATGCACCCTGACTCTGCTTCACCAGGTCGAGCTGGGCGCTGGTCGACCGCGCGAGGCGGGCGATTGCGAAGCCGAGCCGGTACTTGCCGCGATCGGACAGTTGCTCGACGTAACCACGCGATTCCAGGACGCCGATCAGGCGCGATACCGTCGACTTGTGCACGCCCAGTTCGGCGGCGATCTCGGTCACCCCGGCCTGCCCGAGACGCGCCAGAATCTCCATCAGCAGCAGCGCACGGTCGACCGACTGCACGGCGGCGCCCCGGCCGCTGTCATCGGTGTCCCGGTTAGCCATGAGGTTCGAGCCTATACCGGAGGAATTCCGAAGTTGCCCACCCGCCGCTGGACCGCGGCGATCTCGCGCAACGAATCGTTGAGCAGGCTTCGGTTCAACGGCGACAACTCGGACATCGTGATCACATCGCCCGGGGTGTGCCCCGCCGATATCTGGTCGACCTGATGAGCCATCCGGAGGCGCTGCAGCGTGACGAAGACCTCGTTCAGCGTGGCGGCGTCCCGTTCGGCCAGTGCGCCCATCGCCGCCGCCGCGGTCAGCCGGGTCGGTGTCGACGCCGACCCAACATCGCCGGTCAGCGCGCCCCACCGGGCGAGGTTGACGATCGGTGTCAGCGCATGGCTTTTCAGGTCGAAGGTGCCGCCGCGTCGTGACAGCACATCGCGCAGCGACCGGGCGCGAACCCGGCCGGCGAGCGCGTCGAGCAGTTGCAGCCGCAGCGCGTTCGGATGCTCGGCGCGCATCCGCCGATAGGCCGACGGCACCGCGTGCAAGGCGCTGTCGCCCCACACCACCCGCCCGTCGATCAGCAGTGACGACATGATCAGGCCCTTGTTAACCAGTGGATCGTCAAGCCACCGTTCGGCGGCCCTGGTCCATTCCGACTGCGAGCGCGAGAATCCCGGCTTCGATGCGATGGCCCCATTGCTGTCCGATGGCAGCCCGCAGCCGTCCAGGATCTCGTGCGTGCGACGTGCGATCGCGCGCAATTGTTCACTGGCCGGTCCCATTTCGTCCTTCCAGGACAGGGCGCTGTCCACATCGGAGGACGGCATGGCCTCACGTCGGGCGATGCTGCCGAGCGTCAGCCAGGCGAACCCCGATGCCGGCGCGCCCATCTCATCGGGGGCCTCCGCGAGCGCCAGCTCGAGGGCTTTGCGCACCAGGCTGTCGAGGACGATGGAAAGAATGCTGCTGGTGGCGGATGCCTTGGTGCCGTTGCGGAACAGCTCGGCCGCCAGACCGGTGACCCGTTGCGCTGACCGCTGCAGTTCGGTCGCGTCGGCCGCAAGACCGATCGAACGGCGCAGCGCGAAACTCTGGCGAGGCGACGCCGCGAGCAGGTCGGCGTCTTCGAGGACGCCGAGGACCTCGCCGCGCAGCGTTACCACCGGCATGTGCCGCAGCCCGCTTTCGAGCATTTCCATCAGCACGGTGTCGGCGGTCAGGTCGGCGGTGACCCGCCGCGCCGGTGCGCTCATCACCCGGGTGATCGGCACGTCCACCCCCAGCCCCGCGGCCACCACCCGCGTCCGCAGATCGCGGTCGGTGAAGATGCCCAGCTCCCCGTCGGGCAGCCGGATCAGCACATAGGAGACGTGGTGCTCGGTCATCCGCACCACCGCGTCGCGCACGGAGATGTCCGGGGTGGCCAGCAGGCCCTCGCCGTGCACCAGGTCGCCGACCGGCCGGCTGTCGGACGCCGGAATCAACGGGTTCCGACTGGCCCCCGACGTATTCCCTGCGGTGCTCCACCCCGAGGAGGCCAGGAACGCCAGACCCGCAGGCTTGGCGAACTGGGTGCGTACCAGCGGGCCGGGCAGCCGGATCAGCGTGGTCGGCTCGGTGGTGCGGGCGATGAATTCCATGCCGCCGCCGGTGAGTAGCGGGGTGTAGCCGAAGATGCCGCCGGGTTCGACGGTGTCGATGGTGGTGCCGTCCGCGCTGGCCTGCAGGGTGATCCGGCCCGAGCAGACCATCCAGATGTCGTCGGGCACCTGCGCCGAGTAGTCCGTGACGACCGCGCCGGCCGGAAAGTCTTGGACGGACGACCCGGCCGCCAGCTCCGCCAGCTCATCGGGTGACGCCGATTGGAAGGGGGTGTGCTCGCCCAGAAAGGACGCTAGATCCACGTTGTGAGTCTCACGTTTCGGGTCTCGTGCTGGTCTCAGGCCTTTCGGATCAGGTCCGCACATTTCTCGGCCATGGTCATCACCGTAATGTTCGGGTTGACGGCCGGCAGTTTCGGCATCGCCGACGCATCGACCACGCGAAGCCGCGACACCCCCTTGACCCGCAGCTCGGGGTCGAGGACCGCCATCGGGTCGGCGAGCGCACCCATGCGGGCAGTGGCCGCCGGGTGGTACACCGTGTTGTGGGTCTGGTGGACGTAGTCCAGCAGCTCGTCGTCGGTCGTGGCCTCCGGTCCTGGCGCCAGCTCCCTTGCCACCCAGGCCCGCAGCGGCGGCTGCTCGGCGATCGTGCGCGCGAGCCGCAGACCGGTCAGCATGATCCGCTCGTCGTAGCCGTCCGAGTCGGTGAAGTATCGCGGATCGACCTTGGGCCGGTCGCGGAAGTCCCGGCTGCTCAGTCGCACGGTGCCCCGCGACCTGCCCTGAGTCACGTTGGGGGTCAGGCAGAATCCGTTGTCGGTCGTCGGGTAGCCGCGCCGCAGTGTGTTCATGTCGAACGGGACACTGCCGTAGTGCATCATCAGGTCGGGCTGGCCGGATCCCTCGTCGATGGTGGTGAACAACCCGATCTCCCACCACTGCGTGGACGTGGTGACCATCGGGCCGGACGCCTCCCAGAACACCAGGCCCTCCACGTGGTCGTCGAGGTTCGCGCCCACACCCGGGGAGTCGACCCGAACCGGGATGCCGATCTCGCGCAGGTGCGCGGTGGGCCCGATCCCCGACAGCATCAACAACTTCGGGGTGTCGATCGCACCGGCCGTCACCACCACTTCCCGGCGCGCCGACACGGTGTCGTAGCCGGTCAGATCGGGCCGCTGATAGCGCACACCGGTGGCGTTCAACGCGTCGTCGAACAGGATCTCGGCGACCCAGCACCCGGTGCGTACCTCGAGGTTGGGCCGCGAATCGAGCACCGGATGCAGATACGCATGCGAGGTCGACATCCGGGTGCCGTCCTCGCCGGCGTTGATCTGGAACCAGCCGGCGCCGTTGCGCACCGTCTCCCCGCGGTTGAAGGCGACGGTGGGCAGCCCCGCCATGGCCGCGGCCTCGAGCACCGCGGCACCGCACGGGTCGTTGGGCGGCACGTCGCGGATGCGCACCGGCCCGTTGTGCCCGTGCTGCTCGCCGGGGGCGTCGTTGTTCTCCAAACGGGTGACGAGGGGCAGGATTTCGGCCGCGCTCCAGCCCTTGGCACCCATCGTCACCCACTCGTCCAGGCATTCGGCGGGCGGCCAGAATGCGATGCAGGAGTTGTGCGACGAGCAGCCCCCGAGCACTTTCGCTCGGGCGTGCCGCATGAAGCTGTTGCCCCGCTCTTGCGGCTCCACCGGGTAGTCCCAGTCATAGCCAGAATCCAGCAGGTGCATCCACTCCGACAGCTCGAGGATGTTGGAGTCGCCGACGTCCGACGGTCCGGCCTCCAGCAGGCAGACCGTCACGTCCGGGTCCTCGGACAGCCGCCCCGCCAGCGCACATCCCGCGGTGCCACCGCCCGCGATCACATAGTCGAATGCCGTGTCAGGCATTCTCCGCCTCGGCTTTGGTGCCCGCCGCGTGCGACTCGAGCGTGCCGATGTGGTGGCGGCCCTTGACGAAGTACCAGAGCAGTCCGAGGCCGAGGATCACGCCGATGTAGATGAAGGCGCCCCAGGCGTTGTACCAGCCTTCCCCGTAGACGACCTCGCGGGGCCAGGCCAGGTTCAGCGCCATTCCGATACCCCAGACCACTGCGACGATGTTGACCAGCATCCCCCATCTGCCCATGGTGAAGTAGCCGCCCGCCTTGAGATCCGCAGGGGGCCACTGGCCTTGGAAGCGCTTCTTGAGCATCGGACCGGTCACCATCAAGTAGGCCAGGTAGATCATGATGACGGCGATCGAGGTCAACACGGTAAAGATCTTCGGCTGGCCGATGTTGATCACCAAGATCAATACGGCGATCACGCCGATGACGACCGCGGGGATGATCGGGGTTTGCGTCTTGGGGTTGACGCGAGCCAGCTTCTCGCCGAACGGAAGCGCGTTGTCGCGGGCCATCGCGAAGGTGAGCCGGATCGCGGCGGTGTGCACGGCCAGCGAGCACACCGTCACGGCGATGACGATGCAGACCAGGAAGATCTTGCCGAGCGGACCCCACATCACCTGCTCGACGATGTACTGCAGGCCACCCTCAGGCTTGCCAATCAGCGGATCGTCCAGGTTGGGGGCCGCCATGACGGCGAAAACCAGAATGGCTCCGCCGATCACGAACGAGGCCAGAATGGCTCTGGCAATGGCCTTCGGTGCGGTGCGTCGCGGCTCGACGGTCTCCTCGCCGAGTGAGCTTGCGGTATCGAAGCCATACATGACGTAACCCGAAGCCAGCGAAGCGATCAGGAAGGCGCCCAGGAAGCCACCGCTCTCACCTGCGCCATAGCCGTTGGTGGAGAAGAAGATATCCGGTCCACGTTCGACATTGATCGCCAGGATGAATGCGATCAGCACCGCCGCGATGAGCTCGATGAACACGCCGGAGCTGTTGATCATTGCCATTAATCGCACGCCGAGGGCATTCACGATAGTGGTGAACAGAATCAGCAGAGTGCCGAGAACAACGGCGTTGGCGGCGAAGTCGTATTCGCCGGTGCCGTCGCCGACGATCTGAAAGCCACTCCACAGTCGTGGCAGGTTGAGCTGGTAGGCCAGCGCAACCGCCGAAAGGGTGACGATCGAGGCGGTCAGCATCAGCCAGCCCGCCGACCACCCGACGATCCGGCTACCCAGCGCCTTGGCCCAGTTGTAGACCGACCCCGCGACCGGATACTTGGCGGCGAGTTCCATGAAACACAGCGCCACCGCCATCTGCCCGAAGAAAACGATCGGCCACGACCACAGGTAGGCGGGGCCGGCGGTGCCGAAACCCAAGTAGAACAGCTGGAAGGTTCCGGTCAGGATCGAGATGTAACTCACCCCGGCCGCGAAACTCGCGAACTTGCCGATGCTGCGGTCCAGCGACTGCTTATAACCGAAATCCTCCATGCCGCTGTCGGAACCCGGTTTACCAGCTTCAACAACCATGAACGTCGTCCTCTCTTCGAGTGCGGTGGCCCGGCAAGCTATTGGCCTTTGAACCAGCCGGCGGGCTTCGGCGCGGTGTTGTGCCAGATGTGTTTGATCTCTTGGTATTCCGCGAGCCCGGTGGGACCGAGCTCGCGACCGTTACCGGACTTCTTGAATCCGCCCCACTCCGCGGCCGCTGTGTAGTAGCCGAAGTCGTTGAGCCACACCGTGCCGTGCCGAAGGGCTCGCACCACACGTTCGCCCCGCGCGGGGTCGGACGTTCGAACGCCCGCCGCGAGACCGTATTCCGTGTCGTTGCCGAGGCGGATCGCCTCGGCTTCTGCTGTGAAACGCTCCACCGTCAGAATCGGCCCGAACGTTTCCTCCCGCACGATCCGCATCGTCCTGTCGCACCGGTCGAAGATGGTCGGCAGATAGAAGCTGCCCTTCTCCAGGGCCGGATCGCTCGGCCGCGAGCCACCGGTCAGCAGCTTCGCGCCCTCCGAAATACCCAGCGCGACATACTCTTCCACCTTTGCGCGGTGCTGTTCGGAGACCAGCGGACCGGTCTCGCTGGCCGGATCCATACCGTCACCGATACGGATCTGCTCGGCCCGGTTGACCAACTCCGCGACGAAGTCATCTGCGATCGACTCTTCGATTATCAGCCGGGTGCCCGCTGAACAGACCTGGCCGGAGTGCAGGAAGACCCCGGTCAGCACCTGATCGACGGAACTGTCCCATTCGGCGTCGGCGAAGACGATGTGCG